>NZ_CP167068.1:2615000-2860000 GCF_051055405.1 Hominifimenecus sp. rT4P-3
CTTAAAATTTCAATCTCCACATTCTTCATTGCTTACCTCCTACTGATTGTTGGCATTTTGAAATACACGCTTCACTTATATCAAAGTATATCACACGTCATGAAATAAATAAATTTTCAATTAGCTTTTCAGCATACTGATAACAGAACTCGATATAACCAACAAAAACACGGATACGATAAAAATGACAGGCAATCACATAGACTGCCTGTCATTTAAAATAAGCCATATCAAATTGTTATCAATGGTGATAACAGGAGGCAGAGCATATTGTTTTTCTCTGCTGGTTTGTAACTTTAATCATAGCGCAAAAGGCGGGGAAATACAACCACATTCCCCGCCTTTTCCCAAATCGTTCATGTGTGCAGAGCTTTCAAAATACCTTTCCATTGGAACAGGCACAGCCCTACGCTTACGACCCCGGCTATTGGATATGCGACCCACACATAATTCAAATTTCTGCTCAAAGACAGAACATAGGCTGCGGGCAACAAAACAATAATCTGGCGTGTCAGGCAGCATATCAAACTGGCAATCCCACGTCCAACCGCCTGAAAACTGGTTTGGCTGATCTGGCAGAAGCCCTCCAAAATAAAATAGACGCTTATGATACGCAAAGCGTTCACACCGATGGGCAGCATTTCGTCTGAAGCGTCAAATAGCCCGATCAGCTGACGGGGTATCAACTGGAATAATGCTGTTCCAGCCAACATAATAGCAACCATGTAGAGCATTGCATAGCGCAATGTGCTGATGACCCGATCTTTGTGTTTGGCTCCAATATTGTAAGACAGGATGGGTAACAGCCCACTTGTCAATCCCCAAATGGGCATGAAGATAAAGTTTTGCAAGCGGTAGTAAACACCCAGCACCGCTGCGGCAGTCGTGGAAAAAGTCAACAGAACCCCATTCATCATAAAGTTCGACACAGAACCGATAGACTGCATGAGAATTGCCGGCAGACCGATTTTGTATATCTCGGACAGAATCGATTTGTCAAGATAGAAACGGGAAAAAGAGAACCGCAAATCCTTGTTAAAAAGCTGATGAAAGGTAAAGCCGCAGACCATAGCGGCAAACTGCCCAATCACTGTAGCGATAGCGGCCCCCCTTGCACCCAAGGCGGGAAAATCCATAAAGCCGAATATGAGCAGCGGGTCAAGAAGGAGATTGACTGCCGCTCCAATGAGTTGTGACGCCATGGAAAAGATAGAACGTCCGCTGGCCTCTAACAACTTCTCGAAAAGCTGTTGTCCAAACATGGAGACAGAAAACACAAGGCAGACCGACATATAATCGACTCCGTAACGTATGATTTCCTCATCCGCTGTTTGCAGCATAAAGTAATTCTGTGTAAAGAACAGACCTACAAAAAGAAACGGCAAATATGAAAAGACAGCCAGCAAGGCGCTGTGCTGGACAATCGACCGGGCAGCTTCCATGTTTCTCTGTCCAAGCGTTCGGCCCAAGTAGGCGTTCACACCAATATAGGTGCCGATGCTGATGGCAATCATCATTGTCTGCATCGGATAAGTGAGAGAAACGGCGCTTAATGCGTTTTCGCTGAAATGCGCGATAAAAATGGAATCTACAATGTTGTAGAGCGCCTGCATCAGCATAGAAAACATGATGGGCAGGGATAAACTCAACAAGAGTTTTCCGGTGGGAGTGGTGTCCATTTTGTTCGTTCTGGGTGTTTGCATAACTTTCCTTCCTTTCAAAAAGCGCAAAAAAAGAGTGGGTACTGCCTCCACTCACCCAGATACGCAGGACAGACGTCCCTTGTAACAATAATCGAATATTCAATTATAAATACCAGCTCTTGGACAGCAGAAAAATTTACTGTCTGTTACACATTATACGCATCTCTGAAAAAATGTCAATCCCCATGAAAAATGAGTATTACATATGCCCCAATTTGCCACTCTGATAAACAGCAAAAATACCTGCTGACAAATACCAATCAGGAGGGCCTCCTTTAAAGTACCCTCCTGATGTTTGTTACCTTGCCCCCGGCTAAACTTCCGCTTTGCTTTCCTCTGCTCCCGCTCTTGCGCCTCTCGGCGCTTTGCGTCCTCCACAGCCCTCTCTACTTCCTATGAGGCGAAAAAATGTCCTGCTGAACTTACTGCTCAGCAGGACAAATCCATATTGTTTTGACGGTTATTCCCACTCAATCGTCGCGCAAGGCTTCGGCGACAGGTCATAGCAGACCCGGTTCACGTTTTTCACCTCATCCAAAATCCTCTTTGTGATCGTCTGCAAAACCGGCCACGGCACTTCCTCAATGCTGGCCGTCATCGCGTCGATGGTATTGACGGCGCGAAGAATCACCGGATATTCAAAACATCTGGCATTTTCTTTTACTCCTACCGATTTAAAATCCGGTACGATCGTAAAGTACTGCCAAACCTTTTTGTCCAACCCTGCCTTTGCAAATTCCTCACGGAGAATCGCATCGGACTCCCGAACCGCTTCCAAACGTTCTCTCGTGATCGCTCCCAGGCAGCGTACTCCAAGGCCCGGACCAGGGAACGGCTGGCGATATACCATCTCGTAAGGCAGTCCCAATTCTACGCCGCAAGCTCTGACCTCATCCTTAAATAGCTGACGCAAGGGCTCCACCAACTTGAAGTTCAAATCTTCCGGCAAACCGCCCACGTTATGGTGAGATTTTACGATTTTTGCCGTCTTGGTTCCGCTCTCCACAATATCTGGATAAATTGTACCCTGAGCCAGGAAATCAATTCCATCCAGCTTTCTGGCTTCTTCCTCGAATACACGGATAAACTCCGCGCCAATAATTTTCCGCTTCTGCTCCGGATCCGCCACGCCAGCCAATTTTCCTAAAAACCGCTCCGTAGCGTCTACATAAACCAGATTGGCGTTCAACTGCTTTTGGAACACATTGACCACGCTCTCCGACTCGCCTTTTCTCATCAAACCATGGTTGACATGGACGCAGGTCAGCTGCTTTCCGATTGCTTTGATCAAAAGGGCGGCCACCACCGAACTGTCTACGCCGCCGGATAAGGCAAGCAGCACTTTTTTGTCTCCCACCTGCTGACGCACCAATTCCACCTGATCAGCGACAAAATTCTTCATGTTCCAGTTGGCCTCTGCATGGCAGGTCTCAAACACAAACGGCTTTAACGCTTCCTGAAGCGCTTCCTCGGACTCCGGCCATGCTGAAATCTGCTGTTCACAGGTTGCCGGTTCATGAGCCGCCGCCAGTACCGGAATTCCCATCTCATAAATCTCCGGAAGCACGTCAATCCGCACTCCATCTACCATATGATTTGGTCCGCCATTGATGATAATTCCTTTGACATTTGGCAATTCGGCCAATTCCTTCGCGGTAATATCGTGAGGGTAAATCTCACTATAAACGCCCAACGCTCGAACTGTCCGTGCCAGAACGGTATTTTCTGTACTTCCCAAATCTAAGATTACAATCATATCCTGTTTCATTCGTTCCTCCTGTGTATCGGTTTTCTCAAATCCTCACGCTCTTTTCATAGTATCGGTTTTCCCGTTCCCTGTCAATGATCTGCGGAAAAACTTTTCCTTAGTTTTTCCAACAAAGCCTCACAACCCTCCCGAACATCTCTATAGGTCGCATCAAAGTTTCCCGTATACCAGGGATCCGCGATGTCTCTTGGATTTTTTGTGAAGTCCAATAACCGGCAGATTTTCTCATTCGGATCATTTTTTAGGAGCCGAAGCATATTTCGGATATTCTGGGAATCCATGCCGATTAGATAATCGTATTCCTGGTAGTCCTGCCACGTTACCTGGCGAGCCCGATGGTCTTTGACCGGCACCCTCTCAGCCGCCAATTTGCGAAGCGTGCCAGTATGTACGGGATTCCCGATCTCCTCCCGACTGGTGGCCGCGGAATCAATCTGGAAATGTTGTTCCAGATGGGCTTTGTTTACCATGTCCTGAAAGACAAACTCGGCCATGGGGGAACGGCAAATGTTGCCGTGACATACGAAAAGTATCTTAATCATAAATGAAAATTCTCCTAAAATGCCGTATTCCGCCCCGATTTGCCGCAGTTTGCCGATGATAAATTTTGCCCGAAGTTCGTTAATTTTGTCACAGAGCAAGCAAAATGCGGCAAGTTGAGGACATAAATCGTAGTAAGAACAGGGATGTTTTACTACTGCGTCATCCGTTACCGATATCAAACTTAGCATTAATCTTTATCCCCTCAAATCGATGATTTCCCAATCATCAGCGAATATCCCCTTGCTTTTTTCATAAGTTTTTGCTTGCATCGCCACGCATAACAGTTTCTTAGGCCTGCTCATGCCAACATAGGCAAGTTTGCGACTATAATCAAACAGATTTGAGCTCCCAATTTTACCTACACCATAATACGGAAGAATTCTATTTAGGTCTGATGACCCTTGCCTATCAGTTTCAAGGTAAAGTGTCGCATCATGCGTTTCACCCTTGACTCCGTGAATTGTATCAAATTCTATCCTACGTCCTCTGATTGGATCGATGAATATATTTTTCTCGGATTTTTCCGTCTGACTTACATCAGCAACCTTATCAAGAAAATATTCTGGCAGACAGTCAAAAATATCGTCTGCTTGGGGATTCATAATTTTCAAAAGTTCATTTATCTTTTGCCGCATTAGACAGTCAATAGTTTCCCTCTCAATATTCTGCAATCTTGACATTTCGTAAATCCACTGACGATATATATCCTGATATTCGTCATCAAGCGACCTTTTTATTGTAGCCACAGAATACTCCTTGCCTGATATCGGATGTCTAATTTTAGCATAATGAAATATACGGCATAGGAGTTTGCGAACAATGCGTTCTGCTTTATACAACTTACCATCTAATAAACTGGCGATGATATCATCTACTAATGCCCAGTAATTATATTCACTCTGTTTCTTTGCGGAGCCGTCAAATTCTGACCAATAGCTTCCTATCTTTAGTCCAGACAAGTCCTCTTTTTTAGCAGCACCGATAGCTTTATACACCCCTTTATTATCATAGAGTCCGTGAGTCTCCAGTACATTGATAAATTTCCCAATTACTTTATCGATATTCTCAGAATCAAAAATTAGTAATATTGGTTTAACACCCGTCTTGCCCACATATGTTGTGATGTTTTTTGGATCTTTCTGTAGTTTAAAAATCACATCAGCAATTTCCTGACTGTATCTGCAAGATGTCATAATAGGCAGGAATCCGTCCTGCGGCACCCAATCTGGTGTTTCATTTTCTGAAGAGTTATAGATAGCTTGGTCTGCATCTCCAATTTTGATTACAGTGCATTTTGTTGAGTTAAATATTGCGTCTATTGCTCGACGCTGAATCTCATCGCAGTCCTGATACTCATCGATGAATACATACTGGAATCGTGACGAAAAGAGATCCGTATATGCTTTGGGCAAGTCATTTATAGCAGTTTTAGCATAAACATAGGTATCCCGATACCGCATTATACCCTCAATTTTTAGGAGATCATCAAGCAGTGCTTTATACTGCTCAGCTGATTTCGTATTTGCACCAGCCAACACCCTTTTCTGTTTTCCTACGCAAAGGGCACCATCATCCCGTACATACAGTGCCTGTGTATGGTCAAGTCGCTCAGTAAATTGACCACTCGCTTCAAAACTATTCTTTGTCACATAATTAAGCGCACTGTACTTTGCACTAAGCCACATCCTATTTTGCATATGCTGTGCATAAATAAGATCGTCAACCGCTTGTACATTCCGGCCAACAATATTTCGCAAATATGGCATCGTCACGAACTTATCAACAAATGATTGGATTGTTCCGATGTAATTTGGATAGCTAAGAAGTTTATCAGCATAGCCTGAAAGCCGCTTTCTAATTTCATCCACAGCAACATTTGTGTGTGAAAGGACGCAAATTCCTGCACCATTTTCAAGTGGCATCCTATCTGCCAGCAGCTTCAACTTTGCGAGAAGGACAGTTGTTTTCCCACTCCCCGGACAAGCCGCCACGTCAGCGGAATGCCAACAACGTATAACATTTCTTGCATCCTCTGGAAAGTGTGCTCTGTCTGGTAAAAGAAGCTTTTCAGTTGTTTCAATATCCTGGTCGGAAATTTCCCACTCCACCATGAGCCTCCTTATCTACACAGCTTCTCCTGCTGCATACTTGATAGCATTCACTATGTAGCTTAGAAATTCATCTCTCTCAATCTTGCATTTCAGATCTGATTTCTTTTGCTCATCCGTTTTCAGACTATACAAATCAAGATCAAACATTTTCTCTTGTGTAAGTTCGCTCGGTATTACTGATATTTTCCATCGCAAGATTGAAGCCAAGCATTGAGCAACGATAGCTTTTAGGCTACTCTTTCCGTCTTTATTGAACATTAAATTGTAAATCTTGTACGCAGTTTCCCCCTGTGACAAACCATGCCACTGCCTTGCTTCTTCTTCAGCAGCTTGATTTGCTTCGGTAATTTTTTCGTCAGTTAGTGAGATATATTCTCTTGCATTCAAAATTTTCATTCCGTAATGAACTGCTTTATGGAAATCTTCTGAAAGACTGCTCATGGCAATGCAATACTCCAACGTCCACCTCGGTGAAGTGAATCCATGAACTGAACCGTTGGTGTATTTCTCATTTTTTTCTTTTTCGGCCTGCGCCGATTCAGCCGTTTTCTCATTAAACTTCCGTTCCTTTGTCACTGGGTCAACATCATATGGTTTCACATCACAATCTGTAATCACAGAAACCGGAATTCCAATGGTGTGTCCATCTTTCCTTACCATAATCCCACTGTACCGAAGAAAAGCTGTACTACCTACGTTTACAATGGATACTCCGTATTTCTCCAACGGATAACCAAGAATATCAGCAATTACTGGAATCAGGATGTTCTCTGCATCACCTTCTACCATTATAATGCCCTTAGCGAAAAATAAATTGGCTTTTGTTGAATCAAGAAAGCGCTGAAGAAACAGATAATCTCCTTTTTGAAGTCCAGTCATTCCCTCAGCCAAATCATATCCGACACCATCTTTCATTAGGATCAGATTCTTAAGGTTAATTTTTGAGGCAAGGATTGGACTGTGCGTAGATATAATAATCTGAATATCATTTTCGTTATATTCATTTTGAAGATAGCTGATCAATCGAAGCTGAGCCTGCGGATGCAGATGAGCTTCCAATTCCTCAATCAGAGCCAGTTTCATGCCTCCATCGGTATCATCCTTAAGGAGTAATAGTTCTGCTGCAATGAATAGCAGATTCAATTCTCCCAACCCTGGATTAATCTCCGGAGCATTCAACGATAAGGATTCAAGTATCGCCTTGAGTTGAATATCAGATGTCTTCAGCTCTGCGTTACTGGCTTGTCCTTTGTCATTGAACGATTCCAAATTTTTACGGATTGCTTGGAGGATGCGCTTTCCCTCTGCATCACCCGTGAAATAATCCTCTATCCTTGTATTTGCGTCATGAAAAATATCCAGAACGATGTGTTCCTTTTTATCTTTGAAAACAGGATGGTTGAGAAGTATTTGCGAAATTCTGGAACCGCGCCCGGAACTCATCTCGCGTTCAGCGTCTCGGAGTGGTTTCAAATAGACAGCTTTCAACAAATCTCTTGCCTTTCCGTCAATCGAAATGCCGTCGTCTACATCGCCCACACGTAGTTCCTGAAAGATTTTGTGCCCCTCTTTCCAAGCACGATAATGAAGTTCGAGTGTGTATTCAACTTTCTCACCGTTCTTTTTGAACTTCAGATATTCGATAAAGTTCTTCGCTTCATTCTGAGCAAAATCTGTAATTGTGCAATCGATCTTAAACTCAGAGCAAGTATCACCATTGGTAGGCCTATAGAAATCCTCGTCTACCGGTCTGATATACTCATTGCTTTGCGTTAGCAAAACCAGCTTAAGCGCATCAATTACTGCCGTTTTCCCGGAATCATTCTCTCCAATCAGGGCATTTAGCCCTTTATGAAAAGTGATTTGCAAGCCAGGAGAGCCATCCACAGATTTGAATCGGCGGAAGTTGTAAATTTTCAATTCAGATATCATCATAGTTTTATTTTCACTCTCACTTCCAACTATAAATTAATGATGGGGCGAAGGTTCAAACTCAAGAAATAACTTCTTTTTATCATAAATATGCCCAATCCACATTTTATTCTAATTTACCGACTATATTTTGTTCTTTCCCACCAATCAGGTATCTAAACTATCATCTTTCAGCAGGAAATCATAGACACTCATAACCAGCACCCCATCTTCATTGTAATACGGTGCAGGGGCATCTTTCGTGATTATAATCTTCTTAAAGAAATCGCCAGTCAGCATCAGGGAACGCTGCTCCTGTTCCATCTTTGCCCGATCTGGAATCGCATAGGCTGACTGAATATAATAGCGCTTAGAGCCTTTATTGCAGACAAAATCAATTTCCAACTGCTTGCGGATTCCGTGACCTTTTTCATTGGTTTTATTCAGAGTGATAACTCCCACATCCACATTGAACCCCCGTATCTTCAACTCATTGAAGATAATATTCTCCATAGTATGAGTCTCTTCCAGTTGACGGAAATTGAGACGAGCATTGCGTAGTCCCAAATCAGTAAAGTAATATTTGACCGGTGTGTCGATATACTTCTTGCCCTTAATATCATATCGGACAGCATTGTCAATCAGGAAGGAATCACAAAGATAATCAATATACCTTTTAATGGTGGTGTTGCTGATGGTTTTCTGCTTGACACTTTTGAAGGTAGCCGACAACTTTGTAGGGTTTGTAAGTGAACCGATGGCAGATGAGAGGATATTCAAAAGCTCCTCCAATTCTGCCTGATTACGCACATTATGTCTTCCTACAATATCCGAAATATAAGTTTCCTCGAATAACGCCTTTAAGAAACTAATCTTTTCCTCTGGACTTGAAATATTCATGATAGGAGGCAATCCACCATAAAGCATATATTCGTTCCAGCCGTCCTGTTTCGTCCCAGAATAAACAGACATAAATTCAGCAAAACTGAGGGGATGCATATGAACTTCATCTCCCCGGCCTCGAAATTCGGTAATCACATCTTTAGACAAAAACCGGGCATTGCTTCCTGTAACATATACATCTACATTTTTCATACGAATCAGACTGTTTAATACGGATTCAAACTCGCCTAAAAGCTGCACCTCGTCCAACAGCACATAATATATTCCATCACCTTTAATCTGCTCCTTGAGATAGGGATACAAAACATCCGGATCACGAAAACGCTTATTCTCAAAGGAATCGAATGCAATTTCTATGATGTGTTGTTCATCTGTTCCTTCTTCCAGCAAATGATCCTTGAATAGATTGAACAACAAGTAGGACTTTCCGCAGCGTCGGATGCCCGTCACCACCTTGATAAATCCATTGTGCATTTTACTGATGAGCTTATTTAAATAGATATCTCTCTTGATTTCCATATCATCATCCTACTTTCTACTGAAAGTTTTTGCGAGTTATCGCAAAATTATCCAGTAGCATTATACCTCCACCAAACCGATTTTACAACTCCTAATGAAAATTTTTGCGAGTTATCGCAACTATACTCACTGAAAAATCCACCAGAGACATTCCAATACAAAACTGCATACTTCAAAACCTTAAGCCAATGCCGATGCCTATTTATAGACTTATTCCGCTGCAACTATCCATGAAAAGTCTAAAAATGTCTGCGTAGCAAATGAACATTATTTATTACATTCATGAGTACTATCCTTGAAATGCCGCGGTTTGCCATAATTTGCCCCACCAGCATAATGTCACATCATATGCTGTAATCGAATCGTAGTCAAAACGGTGTAAACGCTGTTTCTTCTGCCTCGTTTTGCCGCAATTTGCTCCGCTTTACCCGCCCAATACTACCCGACTGTCAGACTGCCGTGGCAGATAAAAAGCACTTTTATCATAATCTATATATCCCTCCTTAAGTCTGAAAAACATTGATATGACTGGGGTTTTCGGCCTTTCGTTTTTTCTTCAATTTTTCATAAAAATCAACATGTTTCAAATTAATATTTCCCATTTGCCATATCTCTTTCCGTCTACTCTGCGAATGTATTCCTTTTTCTGTAAAGATTCCATAATTCGTTTTACAGTGCTAAGAGATTTTCCAGTCTCTTCCACAAGCTCTTTTTGCTTGATTGACGGTTTTTTATAAATCAATTCCAAGACCGCCAACTCCTCTAAAGTGCATTCCAAAGTGTCAAATTGAGACTTTGGAACTTTAGGATTGACACTTTGGGAATCATCATCCACATAGTCTACGTGCATATATCTGTTTTTCAGTTCATATTCCGTTCCTAAAATTAAATTACTGAAGAATAATTCCAAGAACTTGGTTGTTGCATGAACACCGTTCTGCAAATCATTATAATTCGCTCTTACCAAAGCATTGCGGAAGTACCAGGAGTTCTTCTCAAAAGCATCGTTGTTTACTTTGAACCCGAATGTTTTCATGTATTTAATCATAAAAACAGCCGTAGCTCTTGTGTTACCCTCACAGAAGGGATGTATTTGCCAAATATCCGAAGCAAACTTTGCAAAATGCTTCACAGACGCATCCACAGACAAGCCCTCATAAGAAAACTCCTTCTCCGTTGCAAAATCGTAATCAAGTGTGTCCTTGATGCTCTTCCATGCTGCATAGGTGACAGTATCGCCTTTTAAGACCCATTCCTTTTTCGTAATATTATACTGGCGAATCTGACCGGCATGGGTGAACACACCTTCAAATAATCTGCGGTGAATCGTTAGCCATTCCGCCGGTGAAAACTGGAATGCTTTCTCACCTAACAGCTTCGCAATTCTTGTGGATACAATATCCGCTTCCTTAGTATCGTTCTCAATTTCCGTGCGATCAGTACGCTGTTCATAATAGCTCTGAATGCGTTTCTGCGCTTCATCAATGCTGATTTTTCCTTCAATATGTTCTTTGGCAGTATCCAACAGATAGGCAGAGGTTTTCAAACCATCTACCGCCTGCAAACCGATTGCAGTCTGCCATGCTTCACTTTTTTCAATTTGACCGGGTTCACCTTGTTTGATGTATTCTTCAAGTTCAAATTGCCAGTTTTTTTCTGCTGACATAGCTGCACCTCGTTTCCAGCTTAATATACAATTCTAAAATAATCCAAATATGCTTTATACTTATCCTGTGCCGTCAGACAGGTATCTGTCAGATAGCCCTTCTCATTATTCCATTCTTTCAAACCACGATAATAGAACAGCTTCAAATTGTCCTCGATAATAAATGGTACAATATTATATTTCAGGCATTCCTTGAACATAATCAATCTGCCCACACGACCGTTGCCATCCTGGAACGGGTGAATCCGTTCAAATTTTACATGAAAGTCCAGAATATCTTCAAAGGTTTTTTCTTCTTTGGAGTTGTATTCCATCAACAATGCTTTCATCCTATCGGCAACTTCTTCCGGAAGGGCAGTATCCATTCCACCGACTTCATTCGGCAGTTTCTTATAATCACCAACAACAAACCAGTCTTTTCTGGAATCACTGGTGCCGTTCTTCAGGATTAGATGAAGTTCCTTCATGAACTTTTCGGTCAATGCTGCCTTTGCGTTCTCGATGATCCTATCGATACAGCAGAAATGATTTGCCGTTTCGATTACGTCATCCACATTGAGAACTTCATTTTCTACGCCGATGGTGTTGGTTTCAAAAATATATCTGGTCTGATCGTGGGTTAATCGGCTACCCTCAATATGGTTGGAATTGTAGGTCAAATCAATCTGTGTCTTATGGTAAATTCCGCCGGAGTATTTACTTGCTTTCTGTTCTTTCAAAATGTCCAGCAGGGTAATGGGTTCTTCTTTTCTCTTGTTGGTACGCTCTGGTTTCTCTGCATTTTTAGGAATGTTCCAAGTCTTGCCTGTAAGGAACGCACCAATCACACGCCCTTGGGCGCAGTAATTTCTCACGCTGCGTTCTGACACACCCCACTTTTTTGCTATTTCAGCAACTGAAAGGTATCGCATCTGCTCTCCTCCGTCATAATCGAATCAAAAAACCACACCCATTTGCTGTATATAGTATATCACATTATCGGCAAAAATATCAACTACCCTTATATTTTTATCATCTTTTTGCCGTCAAAGGAAATTACTTTTCAGTTTTTGAATGTAATCGAGTAGGAGGAAAATTTAAATAAATTTCCCGACCTCTCACACCACCGTGCGTACCGTTCGGTACACGGCGGTTCAACCAACTTAACAAGCGACACTCTTTTCGGTGTAGTAATCTAACATTGAGACTAATCCAAATCGGGTTAGTCTCTCTTTTGTAACAGCCATATTCATTGCACCTCTTTGGCACACGTGTGCTATATGAGCTCCGTAATAAGCTGTTGACCATGCAAATTTCTTGCTAATCCCAAGTTTCATCAAATTCTTTGCTCTGTTCTGTGGGGTTTTCCATTGTTTCCATATACACATTCGTAAGCGGAAACGTATTCGGGAATCTAGTTCCTTACAAAGTGTTCTCATACTTCCTATCTTGAAGTAGTTAATCCACCCTCTAATAAGCTGATTGAGTTTCTTTACCTTGTATCTGTTTCTAACGCCCCAACTACGGCAAGTGAGTTCTCTCATTCTCTTCTTGAACTTAGCTACCGACTTTGCATGTGGTTTCGCCTTAAACTGATGTGCTCTTGTGTCAAAGTAGAATCCAAATCCAAGGTATTTCACTCCGCTTGGTCTGTCTACTTTGCTCTTGGTCATGTTCACCTTAAGCCCTAGTTTCTCTTCAATGAATCGTGAAATATTTCTCATGACTCTGTTTGCAGACATTTCACTTCCGACCATAATGATGCAGTCGTCCGCATAGCGTACAAAGTTAAGCCCTCGCTTTTCCATTTCCTTATCAAGTTCATTGAGCATGATGTTTGCCAACAATGGCGAAAGGTTTCCTCCTTGCGGTGTTCCCACAACAGAATCCTTGTATTCCTCATCAATCATGATTCCGCTGACAAGGTATTTCCTGACGATTGAGATAACATCTCTATCTTTAATAGTCCTACCTATGATAGTCATCAGCTTGTCATGATTCACTGTGTCGAAGAACTTTTCCAAGTCTATGTCAACAATCCAATCATTGCCGTCATTCATCATATCTAATGCCGTTAGGATTGCCTGCTGTGCACATCTATTCGGTCTGAATCCATAACTATGGTCATGGAACTGCTCTTCATAGATTGGTGTTAACACCTGTGCAATGGCCTGTTGTACAAATCTGTCTGTTACTGTTGGTACTCCTAAGTTTCTGACACCTCCATCAGGCTTTGGTATCTCCACTCTTCGTACTGGTTGAGGTTTATACTTTCTTGTCCTCAACTGTTCCTTGATGGTTTCTCCGTTCTTTTCAAGATGCTCTTTGAGTTCCGTGTACTTCATTCCGTCCACTCCCTCTGCACCTTTATTTCGTACGACTTGCAGATATGCTCTGTTGAGATTGTCGCTAGATACAATCTGCTCCATTAGACTACTTGTATCCATGCGTTCTTTCCTTTCCGTCTCGCTTGATTTGACCATCTTTTACCCGATTGGTTACGGCAGGTGTTGCCATCTCTGCAATACGAGACATACTCAAACTTATTGATTGTTCGCCCCTTTGCTCCATCCCCATTACAGAGACTTCTTCACTACTATGGGCTTTGCTGACTTCTCACAGTTCGTTGTTACTAGGCAAATGAAACCTCTGTGAGACCTCCACGCTTAAGGTGTGCGCTCTTTCTCTCCATATATCCGCCGCATTTACTCTGCTACTATAAATGTGATAGTTATTAGACTTCGTTGTTTTCAGCCAACTTATCTCTCGTAGCCTAGCCTTATATGCGATTTCTGTCCGTCGGACCAGAGATTTGCTTACAGCTTCCTTCAGATTCCACCTCACGATGGACACCCTTGCTGTTCGGCTATACACTTCCCACTATCTGGGCGTGTTCGGGACTTGCACCCGTTAGAATGCGCCCATGGCGCGCAAACTGAAAAGTCCGGACTCCATGAAAATGAAGTCCGGATCAATGCTCATTCAGATCGGCAAGATAACTCCGAAGTTGCCCCTCTAGAACCAGATCAGCAAATTCATTCCCATAAGCGCCGCCAGAAAGACAAGATTCCCCGCCGTAAAAAACGCGATGTATTTTCCCTTGCGCTCTCCGGCCTCCTTGGCTACATGCTTATAGGAAATGAGGCTGGCCATCGATGCAATCAGCGTTCCCAGCCCACCCAGATTCGTCCCGACGATAAGCCCCGCCATATCCTCCGTAAATCCCGATAACAGCAGCGCCGCCGGTACGTTGCTGATCACTTGGCTTGCGATAATGGCGGTATAAATCTCCCTTCCGGCAATGATGCTCTGCAAAAAGGCGCGGAAAGCCGGAACTCTCCCCACGTTTCCGATAAAGATGAAGAATCCCACAAAGGTCAGGAGAAGGGAATAATCCACCTTTGTAAGAATACGCCTGTCTGTTGCCAATATTGTGATAAGCACCACGACGAAAATCGCCTGCCACGGCAATAGATTCCCCACGGCCAGCAGACAGAACAAAAACAGCGCAAGATAAAGGGCCAGCTGATAAACGTCTCTTTTTCCTACCGGGGAAAGCTCCTGCGAAGAGGTCTCCTCTAATTTCGGAAACTGGGGACAGGCTCTGCCTTGCCATACACAAAATGCTACCAGCAGCGCCAGTGACAGCAGGGTATACGGCAGCATGAGCAGAAAAAACTCCCCCATCGACACCCCCGCCTTTCCGTAAAGATACAGGTTTTGCGGATTGCCAATGGGAGTCAGCATACTGCCCAGATTCGCCCCGATGGTCTGCAGAACCACAACCGGTACAAGAAGCCGGTTCTCCAGCTTGGTTCCCAGCATACGAAGCACAATAAACGTAAACGGCACAAAAGTAATGAGCGCAACGTCGTTGGTAATCAACATACTGAAGAAAAAGCAAAGCAAAACCAGAGTCAGAACCAAACCGCTCCCACTTCTTACCTGCCCCAAAAGTTTTTGAGCAATCCGGTTAAACACGCCGATTTTCTGCAATCCTGCCATGACGCACATAAGACAGAACAGAATCGCCAGCGTTCTGAAATCAATATATCCCAGATAGTCCCCGTCTGGCGGCATCAAGAACATCGAAAATACCGCCAGCATAAGCGCAACGCACAGAACGGTTTCTTTTTTGAAAAATGCCAATAGCTTCTTCATCTCAAGTCAATTCCACAAATCATCCAACGTTTTTGCAGCCATAATTGTCTTATAAGAAGAATATCTTGGAGCCTGAGGAGCCATACCTTTCGCTTTTCCCAAAGAAACCTTACTGATTCCCCTTACCGTACCAGGTTTAAAAAGCACAATATACTTGTTGGTATCCTTATATTTTTCAATTCTTTCCACTTCCGCAATATAGGTAATTCCAGAAACAGGCGCTACCTGATATGCTGCAATATATTTGATTTTATCAATCATCGCGCTGGAAATTCGGATTGCAAACCAACAATTATTTTTCAAAAACTCTTCGTTAAATCCATCCTCTCTGGCCGGTACTACAATCGTATCCAACTCGTCCGCATCAATATTGGAGGGCAAATCCGTCATAACTTCATCCTTAAACGGGGAAAAACGATGCAGCTTTTTATCTCCGCATACGTATGTCTGTGCCTCGATCACTTCCGTTGACATGGTCAATTGAGCCATCACATGGTATAACTCATCTGTTGCTTCATCGATAACAATAATGGCAGCCGGCTTATTTTCAAAAATCACTTTATCCAGCAGCTCATTGATATTGTCGTATTTTGACTTTGAAAAATAGGCGGCCAGTTTTTGCTTTTTGCCGTCATCTTTATTCACTTCAGAAAGAAGACTATTTTTAATTTTATACTTATCCGTTTCTGTAGAAATGCCAAATCGGAGAATTTGTTCGCCTATGTGGCCATATACATCATGGCGATTCAATTCGACTTCTACCAGATAAAGACGAGGGTCGTTATGGAACGTCAGGTCCAAGAAATATCCGTCGGGTATTGTCGCGCCTTTCTTTGGCGTGCCAATCAACTTTTTAATATCAAAATAAATACCCGTTGAGCCGAAAATTTTATCCGCATTCGCAACAATCATTTTTTCAAAATCTGCTTCTTTTAAATATGTATATTGCGTATAATCCGCACCCGTATGGTCAATGATTTTATACATACTATTCTCCTCCTCATCGCCACCAGTTACATCCTGTCACCATCCGGATTCCGTTTCCAGCTGTTGTCTCAACTGTTCTATGTTTCCATCCTGGATGGCGCTGATATTTCTTGCGATTTTTTCCTTCGGCCAGTTCCACCACTTTATTTCCAATAATGCGGCGATGATCTCTTCCGGAAATCGTTTCTTTATTGGCTTTGCCGGGACACCGCCAACAATCGTATAGGGCGGAACATCCTTTGTGACAACCCCGCGGGCTCCAATGATTGCTCCGTCTCCGATCGTGACTCCGGCCAGAATAACAGCTTCATAGCCAATCCAAACGTCGTTTCCTATGACAATATCGCCTTTATGGTCCCATGCCTTCGTTACGTCTTTCTTTTCTAATCCCCACTCCTCAAAAAATAATGGGAACGGATACGTCGATAAGGAAGATAACGCGTGATTGGCGCTATTAAAAAGAAATTTCGCGCCGCAAGCAATGGAACAGAATTTTCCAATCTGCAATTTGTCATGGTTTATCGGGTAATGATATAAGACGTTGTTTTTCTCAAACAGTGTTGGATCATTTACAAAATCATTGTACATCGTAAACTCTCCAACCGTTATATTGGGATTCGTGATTACATGTTTCAAATAAATTGTTTCTCTATCTCCCGTGCGGGGATAAATCTGTTCTACTGGAATAGTCATTTAAAATCCTCCTGTTCATTTGAATGATGTCTAGGCAACTATTCCAGATAAAGCAATGCAAAGCTTCACCAAAACCACCTCTCTTTTAAACAAAAAACAATAACTATTGACATCTTTATAAAAATCACGTTCTTCATTCAGCAGTTCAAATATTAGCTTACGCCAAGTCAACACAGGCTGGTACGAACTAGTCACCTACATTTTACACGCCATTGGACGAATTATTTCTGATAGTATACATTATTACTCTCCGTTACAAACGCGAAGGCAAATGTTTTTTAAATCACGTGGGATTTCTAATGACCCGTCATACTGTTTCTCTTTTCCAAATGTACATTTATATACTTTAAAAATCTTTTCAAATCCAATTTTATAGCTTTCTTCACTATCTAAATTACTTCCCCCAAATTTACAGACCGCTCTATGTATGCTTCTAACATTCTTACACAACTCTTCAAATATTTCGCCTTGGTCATATATAAATTCGTTTTTCTTTTTTTGACTGACAATGTCTAATACCTGTATTATTGGAACAAATATCGAAAGTATACACCCGTGTGCAAGGTAGTCACAATAGTTTTGTTTGGATGTTGAGTTCATGTTTCCCTTAAATATTATAGTGTCTCGTAACGATAAATTATAATATTCACTTAAATCCTCAACAATTTGCCTTACTAAATATTGGCCATCATTTGTCTGCAATATATCATTAGCCTTTAAATGTTTCGGAATCTCAGGAAGGTATATATTTATATCAAAAAATTTATTTAAATACCCTGTCGAATCAAATGACTCTCCATAAAATTTTGAAATCGTATGTACTAATTGCGCCTTATTTAAAGATGCAATAAAAATTATACGTTCGTCATCAAAATAATGTTTTATGCGTTCCAACATCTCAACCGCATAGCTTGGTTTACATCTATCTAATTCATCAATAAATATAACTAGCTTTTGGGAATTTTCAATTAGTATTTCATTTAATATTTTCTTTACTGTGTCTTTAAGTTCTTCCGCTGTTTTTATTTCTTCCAGTATATCTTTTCCAGTAAAACTTTGTTTGATTTTCTCAAAATCACCTGATATCTGAACAAACGGCAGTGATAATGTACAGGAAGATAGCAAGGATATCAATGTATCTCCTCTTGACTTTGTATTTATTGTTGTTGACACATATTTTTCACACTCTTTTATAAGTACATATAACAAAGACATTAAAGGATCAGTATGACAATCATATAGCCATGCATTATAATATATTGGAAAATATGTATTTTCCATGTTTATGGATTTTAATACTGACTTAGAAAATGTCTCTTCTAAATCCGATACATCTTGTTCTAATCTTTTTTTTGACAAATACTTTAATGTCATCTCTATTTGCCGTATATAAAAAGTTTTGCCTTCTCCCCATTTCGCATCCAAACTAATAAATACATTTGTATCAATTAAATCCAAACCTTCGATAAAATTTTTTATAGAACTAGCTCTGGAATATGTATCATTTTCTATAGCCCTCTTAATAAAGTCATCTGTTGCCTCTATATTATATTTTTTATATTTCTTCATATTGTTATTTCCTTTTTCATAATTGTATTTCCCCTCTATTCGAAATGCCCCATGCAGTCCGTTTTGCAAACCGCATGGGGTACCTTCCATTGACAAGGGCATACATGCCACTCTATTCCTTCTCGTCTGCGAATCCCTCCAGACAGAAACCGTTCCTTACACCGTCACATTAAACAAATTTCGGAGCTGATTGGCAATATCGTCGCTGGTAGCGTTTAACGCTGCCGCCTCATTGATATCCGATAATTCCTTCAGTTCTCCGTTTTTATCACTGTAATTATAGCCGATCGTATAGACGGGTACCTGCATTCCCTCCACGATAGGCGTCACACGATCCAGGCTGTAGCCCCCGTTTTGCTCTCCATCCGACAAAACAAACAGCATCAGCTTTGCGTCAGGAACCTCCTTCGCCTTTTCGGCAAGCATATGCAACGCCACCAAAACCGCATCGTAAGTAGCCGTACTGCCGCCGTCCGACAGGTTCTTGACCTCCCCGGAAAAATAAGCCTTTTGGGTCGCGTCAAACTGTCCAATGGGCAGATTGATCGTAACGTCGCTGGAATAACTGACCAAGCCAACATAGTGTTCCGAACCGATGTAGGAGGACGCGTTGATCAGGGACGATTTCAAAGAATTGAGTGGTTCTCCGCTCATCGAACCGGAGATATCGGCAACAAAAACGGCAATAATCGGCTTACCGCCGTTTTTATTCTGCTTCCAGACCTTCTGGGCTGTCAGATAACCGGTGCCATCCAATCCAGGTTCCTGAGAAACATACTCATCATGGCGGTTGAATCCCTTCTCTGTCGCAAGCTTTTGGCTGTCCTCCGACAGGCAATAGTCCACAAACAGCTTGGCCGCGTTCTTTTCTTCCTCGGAACAGTAGTCAAAGGTATAGACCGGATGGTCATGGCGGATACCCGCGGGAATATAGACATAATCCGCCAGCTCCGGCGTATTGATATAAGCCTGCTCTTCCATCACCATTGCGTTGATCACGCCCTTGGAAGCCTGATTGCGAAGCACTGCTGTGGTATAAGCCACGGGCGGAGAGGACTTTTGGTATTCCAAAAGTTTTTCCTGAGCCGTGCTGGACAACGGGTTCGTATCATCAAAGGCTTTCAGCATCGCCGTTAAGATATTCAGGCCCGTACTGGACGTATAAGGGTTCGTGTAGGCAAAGGTCAGATCTCCCGCCAGCGTAGCGTCCAGAACGTTGGACAGCGTAGGTTCCTTGTATTTGTCCACGAAAGAATCATAGGCTTCCTTTTTGATCAGGATGCCCGCCGTATTTCCCGCGATACGGTCCGTAAGAGCAATCGTCCCGATACCGGACGATTGGAGCATCTTCCCCCAGGCATCGTTGGACGGAACAAAAAGTTGAGGCTGATAAACGCCGGCCTTCATATAGGTGACAACCTCGCCGGAAGTAATCTTCCTTACGGAAACCGTAACCTTTTTGTCGCCAAGCATATATCCGGCCTTATTAAAATTCTGCGCCACAATATTCATCCAATCATCCGGGGCTTCCGCCGATAGTTCCGTCGCGGCAGCGATTTCCAGATTGATATCGCCGTTTCCTGTAACGGTGATGGGGAAAGTAGAGATATCCGCCAACGCATCCGCCTCGGAAACTTCATCCGAATAAATGTCCAAAACTGGTTTTGTCACTTGGGAAACCTTAATTTTTTTCAGCATAGAGTCCATTTCCGTTTCGGCATCCTCATAGCTGAGCGCGTTTTTATTCCGCTCGGTTCTGACAGCGTCGTCCCCGCAGCTTAGGCAAGCCGTCGCCAGGACGCCCGCCAGAATAAAAATCGATAAATAGGTATAGAGCGAGCCTTTCTTCTTGCGTTTTTTCATCGTCACTTTT
Organism: Hominifimenecus sp. rT4P-3; assembly: GCF_051055405.1. Classification (GTDB taxonomy): domain Bacteria; phylum Bacillota; class Clostridia; order Lachnospirales; family Lachnospiraceae; genus Pseudolachnospira. The sequence goes on from NZ_CP167068.1 coordinate 2,635,387, forward strand.
CCTTTCTCCAGTCATCCTCAATCGAAGATAAAATCGTAGATTTATAGATATCCAGCATTTCCATGCTATTGTCATCTTCCCCTTGCTTATTCAGAAATTCCGCCAGCGCAAAGAGAAACTCCTGGACCTGTTGAAGCTGTTTCTGCCCCTCTTCATGACAGATCTGCAGCTTGTCCTGGACCAATTGAACATCCTTCGCCTCGTCGGAATCCGCCACATCCATATAGTTTAACACCTTCCGGACATTCTTACAGAGATACTGTTCCACCCGGTCTAAAATATCCTCGGTATTTGCCAGAGCGTCCGCTCCATTGGCATCCAGCAGGTGCGATAACTTCTCCTGATGCTCGTCCATCATATCCAGCTGCATCTTGATCTGCATCAATGGCTGCGAAAGAGAACTCCATTTTTGCGCGGCATATTCTTCCAATAGCTCTCGAACCTTCTGCGAATCCATCTTTTTCGAAACCGACAAAACCTCTTTGTGCTTGTCCTTCTCCTTCTGGCTTTCCTGAAGTTTCTCCTGATCTTGCGCCAACGCCGCCGCTCTGTCCTTCTGCCATCTTTGCTGCCGGATCCAATCTGCTATATATAAACCGATCGCAATAAGGCTGACAATAGCGCTTACGGCAAAAACTCCATTCCGCAGATTACGGAAAAATCGAATCCCATAATTGATGATCAGACTGTGCCTGCTAAGGTATAAAAAAAGGCATGCCAGGCCAGATATGCCCACGGCAAGTACAACATAGATGAGTTTTACTTTTCTTTTTCTGTCTGGCATCGATCCAGTTCTCCTCTCAACGTATCCTGCAGCCGGATAATCTCGGCCATATCACTCATTTCCTTCGAATTTTTCACCTGCTCCCCCACCAAATCCGAATGAGTCAAAAACTCCTTTAAAAGATTTTCTTTCTGTCCCAAGACGATACGGTTCTGAGCGATCATTTGCAGCGTTATCGCAGCACTTTTCTGCCGCTCTGCTTCCGCTGGCTCAAAAAAATGGCTCTCCCCGGCATACGCCGGCTTCTCATACTCCAGCTCTTCCTGGAGCTTTTGCAGCTTCTCCGCCAATCGCTTGCAGCGCTCCAACTGAACGCGGCACTGCATATCAAACATCTCCTGAGAAATTGTCCCATATACCGCAATCACATATTCTTCGATATCTTCGCTGATGTTTAGCAGCTCATCTGTAAAAACCGCGGCCTGCTGCTGGCATTTTCTTATACTCATATCTTTTAATAAATGTACTCCATTTTAATTATACTGTAGGATTTCCGTATGTCAACAAGGATAGAGAAGATCACCGCCGTTCCACTCATCCGTTCACTTCTGTCTGAAATTGCAATAAAAGGAATTCTCAGCAAAACACTTATCCTTTTTTTGTAATACACGCAAACAACATTTCCTTGAACATTGTTTTTATAAAACCGCATGATATAATGATAAAAAAGCGCCTTCAATTAAAAAAGTAAATACTGAAAAACGCCACCCGGTTCTCTCCGCACCAATACGCAAGCCCACAGGCCTGCGCCATACGGTACGCATCGATACAGTAAGCCGACAGACAGGAAGCAATTTTTTCCGGTACCCGGCAGGGTTCTCCCTGAATCTTCGCGCATACCTTGCAAAGAGAGCACGGTCCCGCCATCACGGGAAGCCCTTCCACGCCTGCTTTTTGGAGCTGTTCCACGAGAGAACGTGAAATCTGATTATGCACCCGGCGTGCTTCTTTGGTCTGCGCCGGGTCCATGACAGATTCCACTGGCTGGATCGTTTGGAGTACCAATGCTTTCCGATATTTTTGTACCCGCGCCTCCATCTCCGCCGGAGTGCCGCAGTCCGGCGGGCAGGCATAATTCACCCCGAAATTCCCGCAAGTGTTTTCCTCACAGTAACGGCGAAGCGTTGGGTCAAAGACCAAGTTCTCCCGGTCCGTCACTTTAGCATGAAGAAAACCTGCGTCCAACGCCATTTGAATCAAAACCTGTTGTTCCATTTCATCCTCCGTTTTATCCATATTCCGCTCTATTTTGGAACTGATACAGTACCTCAAAACTCCGTGTTCGATTTTACTAATTCGTCAAAATTCCGGACACACTACCCTAATAAAGAATGTGGAACGAGAAAGGAGTCATTCCTATGAAAGTAAAAAGCCTCCTCCTAGTCCTTGCCGGAAATACGCTGGTCGCCTTAGCGGTTGTCCTCTTTCTCCTTCCGGGAGGAATGATCACCGGCGGTGCCACCGGACTGGCCATCGCCGTCAATCACTATTTTGATCTGCCGCTCTCCCTGTTTCTTTTTGTTTTCAATCTGATCATGTTTCTACTGGGCACATTTGTCTTAGGACGTGGCTTTGCCCTTACCACATTGGTGAGTACCTTTTATTATCCATTTATTCTGGAAGTTCTGCAAAACAGCGGTTTATCTTTTGAACTGACCAGCGACCGGATGTTATCCACCATCTGCGGAGGCTTGCTGATGGGCTTCGCCCTCGGCATCGTCATTCGAACCGGCGCCTCCACCGGCGGCATGGACATACCGCCTCTGATCTTAAAGAAAAAACTGGGGATTCCTGTTTCCATCTCCCTCTATGCCTTTGATATTGCGATCCTTTTACTTCAGGCCTCCTTTTCTGATAAAGAACAGATCCTTTACGGAATTCTGCTCGTCCTGATTTATTCCATCACTCTGGATAAGGTTCTAGTGATCGGAACTGGCCAGATCAAAGTAGAGATTATCAGTCAGGCTTATGATGAAATCAACCAACTGATCTTAAAAGATCTAAACCGTGGTTCTACCTTAATCCAGGCAAATACCGGCTATCTGCGGAAAAATCAGCCACTGGTCTTGACGGTCATGTCAAATCGGGAACTCGTCCGCCTGAACCGCCTGGTTCTAACGGTTGATCCGGAGGCATTTCTTATCATCAGCCAGGTAAAAGAGGTAAAAGGACATGGCTTTTCGCTAACAAAAGAGTATCGCCATCATCCCTCTGACCAACCATTACCGCAGCCCGAAGATCACATCAACGTCTAACCCCATTTTATTCGAATTAAAGAAAGAAAACAAGGGACAAAGAGTTCCGCTGTGCGGAGCCCTTTGTCCCTTCGTACTCATATGTAATCTTTACAGAACTCTTTTTCTAAACTGCCATCAAACAACTGCTTTTATCTCCTCAGTCATTGGTCCAATGCAGCTTGTCCAATACATAAAAGGCCAAGCTCATCAGCATTCCGACCACGCAGGCCAAAACCATTCCTTTTAGCTCTACATTTCCGAGCTTTAACGTAATACCCGAAAGGCCCGTAATGAAGATCACAGAAGTCAAAGTCAGATTCCTCGACTTTCCATAGTCTACCTGGGAATCTACCAGAATCCGAAGGCCGGAAGTTCCAATCATTCCGTATAGCAGGAAAGAAATTCCTCCGATGACCGGACCAGGAATCGTACTGATCAAAGCAGCCAGCTTTCCAAGGCAGGAAGCGCAAATGGAAAGGATTGCCGCGCCTCCGATGACCTGTACGCTGTAGACTTTGGTAATCGCCATCACGCCGATGTTCTCACCGTAGGTCGTGGTGGGAACCGCGCCTACGCAGCCCGACAGAGCGGTAGAAAAGCAGTCCGCAAAAATGGTGCGATGCAGTCCCGGTTCTTTCAGCAAATCTTTTCCTACGATTTTACTCGTCACAACCTGATGCCCAATATGTTCAGAGGTAACTAATAGCAAGGCCGGCAGGATCGTAAGAATCGCCTCCATGTGAAACTTCGGGGCCTGGAAATTCGGAAGGGCAAAAAAGGAAGCCGCCTGCACTTCGGTAAAATCCAAGATTCCACAGCACGCAGCCGCCACATATCCGGCGACAATCGCGATCAAAATCGGAATGACCGAAAGGAATCCGCGAAACAGCACCTGCCCTAAGACGGCGACGCCCAGCGTAACCAGAAAAACGATCACATTGCGAATCTCGATCTGCGCATCCAATAGCCCTGCGTTGCTCGCCGCGCTTCCGGCCAGTTCCAGGCCAATCAAAGCAACGACTGGTCCCATGGCCGCCGGCGGAAGCACAATGTCAATCCATTTGGTGCCGCATTTATAGATAATGAGAGCAATGATCATACCGCATACGCCCAGAACCACAAATCCTCCCAGCGCGTATTGGTATCCAAACTTTCCGATCACCAGCGTCGCCGGGGCAATGAAAGCAAAACTGGACCCCAGATAAGCAGGCGCCTTGCCCTTTGTGATCAGAATGAACAGCAGCGTTCCCACACCATTCATCAACAGGACAATCGCCGGGTTGATCTGGAACAGAAACGGTACCAGCACGGAAGCTCCGAACATCGCAAACATATGCTGGATGCTAAGCGGAATCAACAGTTTTGCAGGAACTTTTTCCTCGATTTGAATCGTGCGTCTTTCCAATGTGTTACCTCCCTTTCTCTTGTCGAATATTACCAAAAGTTAGTGTATCACATCTTTTCTCCCCTGACAATGCGGATTTTCTGAAAAATCTTCCCAAAGAAAAATTGGCAAACGCGGTAGAGTCCATCTAAGAGCCACGCGCCCAAAAACGAGCAGACAAATACCGCCGGCACAATCACCAAAAAGTACGGCAGCCGACCGGTCATCATCGGTACTCTTTCATTTAAAATAGGATAAAATTGCTGATCAAAAATCCAGGACAACAGATAAATCCCAAGAGAAAGCCGAGATACGCACGCCATACCCTTTTTCAAGATAGCGGGCAGCCGTTCCAGGGAGAGACTCTGCAGCCAGATAAACAAAAGAATCGTAGAGATTACATTTTCAAATCCATACCAGTCCGCATACATCCCCCACTCATATTTTCCGCCTCCGCTTCGATAGATGTTAAAGGCAGCGCAGAGCACAATCCAGATCACATAGGCAGCCAATACAAGGTGCTTTTTCTTCAGACGGAGCGGGTACTCCCTGAGATAGCAGCCGATAAAATAATACATCCAAGGGTAGCAGTGCAGCCAGTACGTGGTGACAAAGTAACTGGAGATATTGATCAGGCTGCTCAGGCTGGTCAGAACAAACAGTGTTAAAATAAGAATCTGTTTCTGACGCTTGCCGGCCAGATTCCGGTAAATCAAGTTCAAAAAGGGAATCAGAAGAAACAGGCCGATATACATTTCTACATACCAAGCGTAGGGCGCGCCGGTAAAATCCAGCAAGTCCTGTATCGCCGTATGCCAGGTATACGACGTACCATGCCGCGAGGCATATACCATACAGCAAAGGCTGGCCGCCAGATAAAAAAATAAAGAATGGAGAATGCCCTTATAATACCGCAAACTTAAGCTTTTTTCCGCCATCAGATACCCGGTCGTTATCAAAAAAAGCGGTACGCAAACCATACATGCCGTACGCATCGCCATCATCAGATACATCCGCTCCCCCTGTACCGGAGTATTATAAAACTGATTGTTCAGAAAAAAATGTACGGAAAGAACTCCCAGAACCGCCATACATTTTGTTAAATCAATATTAACATTCCGTTCTCTTTTGTTCATTTTGCTCCCCCCCTTTGTCAAAAAAGGCTGCCAGAAACTTTTATCCGGAAAAGCGCCTTCCCAGCATCCATTCCGAGACAAAACTTCTGCAGCCCTTATTCCCTTCTCGCCTAATCTTCCGAATACAGGAAGCGCTCCTGATAGAACGAAGACTTTTTAGCCAGCTCCGCATCCAACGGCGGCAAACTGCTTCCCATCTTTTCCAGCAGCGTCTCTTCTTCCGAAAACAGATTAACCCCCAGGCCAACCCGGTTTCCCTCGATCGTTGCTCCCAGTCCTCCCAGGGTAGTAGCCATCAAATCCAGCGTCGTGCAGCTGCGATTCCCTTCTATCGCCGGCAAAACAGAAGGATTGATAAAAACATCGTAAGCACAGCGGCAGTACCCCTCCGGCACGCCATTGCAAAAATCGCTGTCCATGGTTAGATGATCCCCCACCAGAACGATCATCGTATCCTTCCCGAATTCCTGAGCCTGAACCCATTCGACAAATTCGGCCAGCTGACGGCTGGAACACGCCATCACATTTGCGTACTGGTTTTTACCGAACTCATCCCGGCACAGATCACACACATAGCCGTCCTCGAAGTGGGTATCCATGGTCGCCATAGTCAGGTTGAACGGCTGCTCCTCTTCCGCCAGCTGCAAAAGTTTCTCCTTCGCGAAAGCAAAGAGCTTGGCATCCTCCATCCCCCAAAAAACATAGTAATCCTCCGGAATTTTTCCTTCTGCTATGGCCCAGTCATAATCACAGATCTCATAGTTGCCATGTTGGGTAAACCAGTTGCTCGTCCCGCCAAATCCGGCGGAGGCGCCAGACATAAATACATTCCGATACCCGTTTTCCTCCAAGATCTCTCCGATACTGGTGACTGCAGGCATAAACCGTTCATACAACCCCATGGAATTTGCCTCTACTGGGATCAAAAAGGGAAGTCCACTTGTCTGGCAGACCATGGAGGCAATGGTCCAGCCGGTTCCGTAGCAAGGCCGGTACCCTCCCCCGTCCACCGCGGAGAAACTCACGTTTTCCTCCGCCAGCTTTGTCAATTCCGGAATGCAGTTAAAATCAAAAGCTCCGCCCTTTTCTTTGGATTGATATGTCGTTTCCATCGATTCCAGAAAAACATAGATCAGATTTTTCTTTTTCTCTGGAAAGGTAATCGCAATCGAATTCGGGTCGACAAAATTTTCTTCAATCACATAGGACTCTTCCGACTGATAACGGATGTATTCTACGACCCCCAGCTGGTCAACGGCATACCAAAATCCGCCGATCAAAACAATCAGCGCCAGAAGCGGCATTCCCCAAAAACGGAATGCATTTTTCCATATCTCCCGTTTGATTAAAATTCCGATGGCCACAGATAAACCGCCCACAAGAACCAGTGGAATAAACAGACAATGGAATAAAACCTGCAGAACATAAGATGAAGACATTCCGTCCATCGGACTGGTGATCTGAAAAATGATCTGTTCAAATGTCGGTTCGTTATAATAATGATTGACAAATATCGCCGAGGCGACGGCAATCACTCCCAAAAGCGTAAACAAAAAGCAGATCGCTGCCAAAATCTTCTTCTTTTTATCTTTCATTGCGCCCCCGTTTTTAGCTGTGCTGTCTTATCTTTGTTGGAGCTTACTCCAAAACAAGAATTAGTATATCACAAAACACCAGGGAATCGCAACCGGAGATTCCTTTTTGCGACAAAATTCCCGCCCTTACGTTTCCGTATACCGCTCCCGAATCTGCTCCCGCTGCGCCTCATCCAGTTCCACCCACTCCACATAAGGCGTATGGCAGACCACCATCGGCCTGCCGCACTCGTAACAACTGGCTTTTAAATATTTCGACACCACCCGCACTTTTCCACACTTCGGGCAGATAAATACTCGAATCATACGTCTTCCCCCTGATACCGGGAATTTTCCCTCCCTATTATTATACATAAAATTACAAGAAGAGAAAGACTTGCTTTTTCTTTTTTTTTGTAATACACTGGTTCATAGTTTATATCCGGTCGAATAGAGGCATGATATATAGAAAACACGTACCTTCCGTTGATAAGGACGCTATTGTCAACGGAATACCAGCTCTGGAGGATTTATGAAAACCATTTTAGAACAAATTACGGCGGCGATGGAAGAAGCGTTTGAGGCCTGCGGCTACGAATCTCGCTTTGCCAAGGTCAGCCTGTCCAACCGCCCGGATTTATGCGAATATCAGTGTAACGGAGCATTGGCGGCCGCCAAGACTTACCACAAAGCGCCCATTCAGATTGCGTCCGACGTCGCAGAGAAGCTGCAGAATCATCCCATGTTTCTCGACGCTGCCGCGGCAGCTCCCGGCTTTTTAAATTTAAAACTTTCCGGCAATTACCTGGCCGGCTATTTAAACCGGATGATGCAGGAAGAGCGTCTGGGCTGCGAGCCTATCGGCGCAGACAAGAGCGTCATCATTGATTACGGCGGCCCCAACGTGGCCAAGCCCTTGCATGTGGGCCATTTGCGCGCGGCTATCATTGGAGAAAGTTTAAAGCGAATCTATCGTTACAATGGATATCAGGTAATTGGCGACGTGCATCTGGGAGACTGGGGCCTTCAGATGGGCCTTATCATAGAAGAAACCAGAAGCCGTCACCCGGAACTTCCTTACTTTGACGAAGCCTTCACCGGTGATTATCCATCGGATCCGCCTTTTACGATTTCTGATTTGGAGGAAATCTATCCTACCGCCAGCGCGAAGGCGAAACAGGATGAAACTTTTGCCAAAGCCGCCCATGACGCTACAGTAAAGCTTCAAAAAGGAAATCCCGGCTATCAGGCTATTTTCCGCCACATTTTAGCGGTATCCATCGCAGATTTAAAGAAAAACTATGCGCGCTTAAAGGTGGATTTTGATATCTGGAAAGGAGAAAGCGACGCGCAGCCCTACATCCCGGATATGATCGAGAAGATGAAACAAGACGGCCTGCTCTATGAGAGCCAGGGCGCGCTGGTGGTCGATGTCAAAGAGGATACGGATACCAAGGAGATTCCTCCGTGCATCGTTCAGAAATCAGACGGCGCTTCCCTCTATGCCACCACAGACCTGGCCACTCTGGTGGAGCGGGAAAAACTGTATCATCCGGACGAAGTCCTCTATGTGGTGGACAAGCGTCAAGACATGCACTTTACGCAAGTTTTCCGCACCGCCCGAAAGGCGAGCATCATTCGCCCGGAAACCAAATTGACCTTCCTTGGCTTCGGCACCATGAACGGCAAAGATGGGAAACCGTTTAAGACAAGAGAAGGCGGGGTCATGCGCCTGGAACATCTGATCCGCGATATCAATGAGGCTGTTTACGCCAGAATCATGGAAAACCGAGAGATTTCCGAGGAAGACGCCCACGAAATTTCCCAAATCATCGGCTTGGCCGCTTTAAAGTACGGAGACCTGTCAAATCAGGCGACCAAAGACTATGTCTTTGATGTCGACCGCTTTACCTCCTTTGAAGGTAATACCGGCCCTTATATTCTCTACACCATGGTCCGAATCAAATCCATCCTGGGGAAATATCGGGCTGCGTCGGGAAATGCAGAGCTTCCAAAGGCGCTGAGCGACGCCAAAAGCAGCAGTGAGAAAGAGCTCCAGCTTTTGTTATCCCGCGCCAATGATGTAATTGCCGCAGCCTGCGCTGAGATTGCTCCCCATCGGCTGTGCCAGTATATTTATGAAGTCTCCAACGCCTTCAACAAATTTTATCATGAAACCAAGATCTTAGGAGAAGAGGATGGCGAGAAGCAAAAGGGCTGGATCGCTTTGCTGTCCGCTTCCTTAACCGTTCTTGCAGACTGTATTGATCTTTTAGGATTTGAAGCGCCGGAAAAGATGTAAGATCTATGGCGTAAAGTGGGAGGATTCCTCATTTCTAAGGAGTCCTCCCACTTTATTCTTCTCTCATATTCCACCCTTACCTTCCATTCTCATATGGAAAGATGTGCTAATTCCAAAGTTTTTTTACCGCCGCATATCCGACCATGCCAATCACCGCTCCCAATGTATTGAGTAGGATATCGTCCACGTCAAATTCTCCTAAAAGAGAAAACAGCTGCGTCGTCTCCAAAAATAGGGAAAAGAAACCTGCGCCAAAAAATGTTGGCAATAGATACTTGCGGCCCCTGCGCAGCATGGGTACTAAGACGCCAAAAGGGAAAAATGCAGTTACATTATATACCAGATTGGCAAAAGCAATATCCGGAATTTTATTCCAATGCTTTAAATACAGACGGATCATCCGAAAAGGGATGAAATTTGCCGTCTCTGCATGGGTTCGGACCGCATCCAGACTCCAATGAGCCAAAATCTCCCGCGTTCTAGCCCCACCATGCTTAAAAACAATCAAATCCACCAGAACAAGCAGATAACACACAAATACCGCCCACAAAATCCAGTGGAACATCTGCCTATTTTTTCTTCTCATTTCTCTCCGCTTGCGCATCCAACCGACGGTTCCTCCAATATAAGGTACAATCAATGGAAACCAGGATCAGATCCAGAACATAGAAAGCTACTACATAAGTCACATTGCCAGCGGCAAATTTGGACGCGATGCCACAGAGATAGCCCAACATAATCATATACATAAATCCGACGCTGCGGCCCTTTGCCGTGCGGGAACGTATGGATTTTACGATGTTAAACGGCCAGGAACACCCAAAACAAATGAGCATGGTTATTTCCAAAAACTGTGCCATATCTATACTCCCTCTAGTTTTGCTGCATACTGGACAATTTTGCCGCCTGATCCGCCGCAATCAAACTGTCCATGATTTCAAACAATTCCCCGTCCATCACGGCGTCGATCTTATAAAGGGTCAGTTTAATCCGGTGTTCCGTCACCCGCCCCTGAGGGAAATTATATGTGCGGATCTTCTCGGAACGGTCTCCGGTACCGATCTGGCTGCGCCGTTCCGCCGCCTCGGCATCCTGCTTTTTCTGGCGCTCCAAATCAAGCAGACGGGAGCGCAAAACTTTTAGCGCCTTATCCTTATTTTTTAACTGAGACTTTTCATCCTGACAGGAAATCACGATGCCAGTCGGAAGGTGGGTCAGACGAACGGCCGAGTCCGTCGTGTTGACGCACTGGCCGCCGTTTCCAGAAGCGCGGAACACATCAAATTTGCAGTCGTTCATATCGATTTCCACATCCACTTCTTCCGCCTCCGGCATCACCGCCACCGTGCTGGTAGAGGTATGGATACGTCCGCCGCTCTCTGTCTCCGGCACTCGCTGTACCCGGTGTACGCCGCTCTCATATTTCAGCTTGGAATAGGCTCCCTGACCGCTGATCATGAAAACCGCCTCTTTAAATCCTCCGATGCCATTTTCATTGACGCTGATCAATTCCACTTTCCATCGGTTCCGCTCCGCAAAACGGCTGTACATCCGATAAAGCTCTGCAGAAAACAAAGCCGCCTCGTCGCCTCCGGCTCCTGCGCGGATTTCCATAATTACATTCTTATCGTCATTGGGGTCTTTGGGCAAAAGCAGGATACGGATCTCCTGCTCCAATTTTTCTATCTGGCTCTTTGCTTCCGCCAGCTCTTCTTTTGCCAGCTCCCGCATCTCCTCGTCTTTTTCTTCCTCCAGGATTGCCAGGCTGTCTTCCACGTCCTGCTTGGCTTTTTTATAGCTCTGATATGCCTCCACCAACGGCGAAAGATCATTTTGTTCCTTCATCAGTTTCCGAAACCGCTTCGGGTCCGAGGTAACGTCCGGCGTGGAAAGCTCGGCCTGAAGTTCCTCATAGTGAACCAGAATATCCTCTAATCGATCTAACATGTCCATTCTCCTGTTACTACTCTATCTTTTCCGGCCAAATCCGGAATCACCTCTAAGCAGCGGTAGCCTTGTTCCTCTAAAATACCCCTCACTGCTTCCGCTTGATTCCAGCCGATCTCCCAGTAAATTTTTCCACCGGATACCAGATAGGATTTTCCTTCCTCTGCCAGCCTCCGGTAAAAATACAGCCCATCCGCTCCACCATCAAGGGCCATACGCGGATCAAAATCACGCACTTCCGGCATCAAATCGTCCATCTCCCCGCCAGGAATATAAGGAGGATTGGAGACGATTAAATCAAACTTTTGTTCCGGAAGAGCCTGAAATAAATCCCCTTCATAAAAGGCAATATCGCACCCATGGTCGCTTGCATTTTGTTTCGCCACCGCCAAAGCCGCCGCCGACAAGTCGGACGCCGCCACCTGAAAATGCCCCAAAACGGACAAGCTAACCGCCAGGCACCCAGAACCCGTGCACATATCCAGCAGACGGAGTCCTCGTCCATTCGGATAATCCTTTAACACACGCTCCGCTAAGATCTCCGTATCCATCCGAGGAATCAAAACATCCGGGCTGACTCGAAAAGACAATCCCATAAACTCTGTTCTTCCCAAGATATGCTGAAGAGGAATCCGTTTTTCCCTTTTTGCAAGCATTTCTTTATAAACAGAAACAAAACACGGCTCTGGCTCTTCCTGCGCCATCAACAGATAGCGCCCGCGATCCATCCCTGACGCCGCTTCCCACAAAGAAAAGGCATCCCACTCGGCATCCGGCACTCCGGCCTTCTGCAGAACCGCCGCGCCCCATGCGACCCATTCCCGGCAAGTCACGGCTTTGCCTCTGCAGCCAGAGAATCTTCTGGAAATGTCAAGCCAAATTCCCTCTCCTCATACTCTTTCCAGTCAAAAACAGCCTCCACAGCTTTTATAGCCACCTCGATCATATCATCCTCCGGCTCCTTGGTGGTCAGCCCCTGCAGCCAGAGCCCTGGACGGCTTAGGATATTGACAATACAGTTTTCACTGCTTCCGGCTAAGCGGATAAACTCATAAGCCGCTCCCGCGATAAAGGGAACCAGCAAAACACGGCTTAACATCCGCAGCCCAATATGATCGATACGGATAAACATAAACACCAGAATACTGATCAGCATCACCAGCAAAAGAAAACTAGTCCCGCAGCGTTTATGCTCCTTGGAACTTTTCCTCACGTTTTCTACGGTTAACGGCAATCCATGCTCGATACAATTGATGCACTTGTGCTCCGCACCATGGTACATATACGTCCGTTTGATGTCTTTCATCAGCGCAATCAACGCCACATAGGCAATAAAAATCGCCATGCGGATCACCCCTTCCAACAAAGCGATCAGAAAAGGGGAGGCCGTCCAACGACGGAACAAATTTGCCACAGCCACCGGCAGCACCATGAAGATACCAATGGACAGAGCAATTGCCGCCACCACCGCGATGGTCATCATCAGCTTGTCCAGCTGCTCCGCCGATAGATGACGTTCCAGGAAAGACTTCTTTCCCTCACTTGTTTCTTCTTCCTCCTCATAGAAACTGGCGGAAAAAGTCAAACATTTCATGCCCAGAACCAGAGAGTCCACAAAACGAAAAATCCCTCTTAAAAAAGGGACTTCCATCCACCGGCGTCCCTTTGTCATCCCCGGATATTCCTGAATATCCAGTGCAATTTCTTGGTCTGGCTTCCGCACAGCCACAGCATATTTAGCGCCATTTTTCATCATGATGCCTTCTAACACAGCCTGGCCGCCAATTCCGGATGATTTCATCCTTCACCCTCCTAATAAGAAAGAATTTCGCTTGGCGAAATTCTCGCGCCGAGCGCGGCCGCCATCGGCAACATCTTCCTTTCGCGCTCGTGTGCATCCTTAGCGGAGCACTTTTATTCACTAGGAAATTTCCTAGTGAATAAAAAAGGCTGAGGCTTCCGGGACCTCCCCAACCTCAACCTTTCCGCATATGTCCAATTCTTAATTGTTCGCAATGCCGTACTTGCGGTTGAATTTATCGATTCTGCCGCGGGCCGCCGCTGCCTTCTGCTGTCCTGTGTAGTAAGGATGGCATTTGGAGCAAACTTCTACGTGGATCTCCTCTTTTGTGGAGCCGGTCACGAACTCATTCCCACAGTTACAAGTCACCTTGGCCTGATAGTATTTGGGCTGAATATTTTCCTGCATGACGATCACCTCTCTATTCCTATTTTCATGGGCGGAGCAGCGATGCCCTGCCCCTTTTTTTCTACAGTCTCCTGCTGTCAACTAGAACAGCGAAAAGTATTATAGCATAGTCGCTAAGGAAATGCAAGCCTTAGAGCCGCAATTTCTCAGCAATTTTCTCTATTTTCTCTTACTTCATCCAACGCTTCCCGGCCTCTACCACACGCTTTACAGGCTTCATCAACACCAGGCAAACTACGGCATTGCCAGCGCAATGGAGCACGTCAAAAGGAATTCCCATGATCCAATACGCCACCCCGCCGGCAAATCCTGTCAAAAAAACGTTTGGAATCGCGCATAACAGACCAAAGGCCAGGCCAAAAGCCCCGCTAAAAATACTCCACAAAATCAACGACGTATTTTTGCGAAACAGCAAGGTAAAAATCGCCAGAATACTCCAGACATACAAATAATTGATCCACCACAAACCGAGTCCATAGACCAATCCTTCCAAAAACACAAAGGTATAAATGATCAAAAAAACCTGACGTCCGTAGACCAACGTGTAAACGATAATCAGCAGGGATACCAGCTCAATATTTGGCAAAAAGCTCAAACCGATCTGCGCGGCAAAAAGGATTGTCGTCAGATAGGTCAATGTAACCAACCGGCGTACCTGCATCATCAATACCCACTGGTAAGAGTCAGTTCGTACTGCGCTCCATCTTCAAGCGGCGTCTGATCCGCGGAGGTCAGCAACGTTTCTCCATTTTTGGTGATACACCACCATTCCTGTTTTGAGGCATCCACAGCTTCCCCGTCCACCGCCTCAATAAAAATTCCATATGCCCCCTGTTCTCCGGTAACCCGCTCTTTTTCCTGCAGCAATTCGCCCAAATATTCCAAGTCTGTCTGATAGGTATCTGTCTTCGACGAGCCATCCCGGTAGGTAACCAAAAGCACGATTTCCTTTTCTCCCTCGCTGCTTCCCGGCTTCTGCCACAGATAGATGGCCAAAACGGCTAGTATCACAACAAGCAAAGCGCTCGCCGCCAAAAAAATTTTTTTCTTGGAAGCCTTGTTCTCCATCCTCTTTTTCCTCTTTCCAGAGCTTATTTGTGTTCTTCCCTTCTGTCGCGATACTTTCCGTTAATAAAGATAAACACGACAGGTCAGGCTTTAAAAACGCATCTTTTTCGCCATCTGAACGAATTCCCGATTGTTCTTGGTTCGAGCAAATAGATCCAAAATATGCTCCACCGCATCCTCTGATTTCATCCCGTTCAACGCCTTTCGAAGAATATAAACGGCTTCATATTCTTCCCGTCCCAAAAGCAAATCATCCCTTCTCGTACCAGATTTCAAAAGATCAATGGCAGGGAAAATCCGCTTCTCCGAAAGTTTCCGGTCCAAAACCAATTCCATATTGCCGGTACCTTTAAATTCCTCAAATACCACGTCGTCCATCCGGCTTCCAGTATCTACCAAAGCGGTGGCTAAAACCGTCAGACTTCCGCCCTCTCTCATATTTCTGGCCGCTCCGAAAAAGCGTTTTGGCATATGCAAAGCCGCCGGGTCCAAACCGCCGGAAAGCGTACGGCCGCTGGGAGCCACCGTCAAATTATAGGCGCGAGCCAAGCGGGTGATGCTGTCGAGAAGAATAATCACATCTTTCCCATGCTCTACCAAACGTTTTGCTCTCCCCAATACCATCTCCGAAACCCGTTTGTGGTGTTCCGGCAGTTCGTCAAAGGTCGAGTAGATGACTTCTACGTTTTCTCCCGTAATGGATTCTTTCATATCGGTTACTTCTTCCGGACGCTCGTCAATCAACAAAATGATCAGGTGCATGTCCGGATGATTGGTCGTAATCGCCGTGGCCACCTGCTTCAGCAAAGTGGTCTTACCAGCCTTCGGAGGAGATACGATCATTCCACGCTGTCCTTTTCCAATCGGGCAGAGCAAATCTACCACCCGCATCGGAAGCTTTCCGCCGGGCATCTCCAAATGCAGCCGAGAGTCCGGGAAAATCGGGGTCAGATCTTCAAAATTCTTCCGTTTCTCCGCAACAGAAGGGTTCTCTCCGTTGATTGACTTTACATAAAGCAGGGCTGCAAACTTTTCCTGGCCGGTTTTAATCCGGACCGACCCGCTGATAATATCGCCTGTTTTCATATTAAAGCGGCGAATCTGGGAAGGAGAAACATAGATATCATTTTCCCCTGGCAAATAATTTTCGCAGCGGATAAAACCAAATCCATCCGGCATGACTTCCAAGATACCATGAGCAGACTCCCCGCTGTCTAAAACGTTGATATCATCGACTGCCGCGGGACGGGGAAAGCTTTCTTCTTCCAGACGCGGAGAATATGTTTCGCTCCGCTCATAGGTGTTGGTATTCTCCGGACGGGAAACCATAGTCCCGGATTCCATGGACGCTCCCGTTCCTTCCATATCGCTGCGGAAATGATTTCTCCCGTTTTCCGGACGGAACGTACTTCCCTCTCCCTCATTTCGGAAATTACTTTTTCCACTCTCGTGGCGAGCGTCCCGCTCTCCCCGGTAATTGCTCTTTCCATTCTCATTCCGTTGGAAGGAAGAAGAATACGGTCTCTGGGAGGATGATTCCGGATGCCTTGTAGAACGCCCAGCAGAATTGTTCGAATTCTGTGGACGGCGGTTCGTCCGTCCCGGTAACTGCTGCCTGGCAGGCGCCGCGTTCCGATTTCTTTGCTGCGCTCCATTTTGTCCGGAAGGAATCGGCGCAGACAAAGCAGCTTCCTTCCCAGCACGCTCAGAATCCGCGCGCGCTAATACTTCAGCCAATTCATTCTTCCGGAGTCCACTGACGCCCTTTAGCCCCCGTTTTTTCGCGAGCTCCCGCAATTCCGCCAATGGCTTTTCTATATAGTTTTCCTGCATATACAAGACTCCTCTAAATAATTATTTTTGGGGGAAAGAAATTCAGAATGCTTTGAATCTTTTCTCATTCGACTAGATCTATATCAGAACATGTTATTATCTTAGCACATCATATCCAAAATAGGAAGTTCTTTTTTCCATTCCAGTCCAATTTTTCCGCATTTTTCTTTCCTTTGTTTTTCCCTTATTTTCGATAATTTTCTTGATTTCAATCGCAGAAATTGTTATGATGTATCCGAATGCTGCACTATATCAAGAAAGAAGGAAAAATTGTTATGACTTTGGACGAAAAAGCCCTTTCGCTCCATGATGAATGGAAAGGTAAACTGGAAACCACCGCTAAATTAAAAGTAGATTCCCGTGAAGCCATGTCCCTTGCTTATACTCCCGGCGTTGCCGAGCCTTGCCGCGTGATTGCCCGGGACCCGGAATCCGTTTATCGATATACCATCAAGCAGAACACTGTCGCCGTCGTTTCTGACGGCAGTGCCGTGCTCGGCCTGGGCAATATTGGAGCCGCCGCGTCGATTCCCGTTATGGAAGGAAAATGCGTTCTCTTTAAAGAATTTGGCGGTGTGAACGCCTTCCCGATCTGCCTGGATACCCAGGACGTAGATGAAATCGTAGAAACCGTTGTCCGCATTGCTCCTGTTTTTGGAGGTATCAATCTGGAGGACATCTCCGCTCCCCGCTGTTTTGAGATTGAAGAGCGGCTAAAAGAGCGGCTAAATATCCCTGTATTTCACGACGACCAGCACGGCACCGCTATCGTGGTTCTGGCCGGCATCATCAATAGCCTGCGCGTTGTCGGCAAGAAAAAAGAAGACTGCCGCATTGTTGTCAACGGGGCTGGTTCCGCTGGCGTAGCCATCACGAAGCTTCTTCTTCGCTACGGCTTTCCTCATATTACCATGTGCGATAAGAGCGGAATTCTACATAAAAATGCAGAAGGCTTAAACTGGATGCAGGAAAAAATGATGGAGGTAACGAACCTCACGGGCCAAACCGGAACCCTGGCCGATGCGATGAAAGGCGCGGATATCTTTGTCGGCGTCTCCGCCCCCGGTATCGTCACAAAAGAGATGGTAAGTACGATGAATTCGGACGCTATCATCTTTGCCATGGCCAATCCGATTCCGGAGATCATGCCCGACGAGGCGAAAGCCGGCGGCGCGCGGATCGTCGGCACCGGACGAAGCGACTTCCCGAATCAGGTAAACAACGTCGTGATCTTTCCTGGAATCTTTAAGGGCGCTTTAGAGGGCCGGGCGACTGCAATCACAGAAGAAATGAAATTGGCTGCCGCTACGGCGATCGCTGATCTGGTTCCGGAAGAGAAACTGTCAGAAGATTTCATTTTGCCGGAGGCCTTTGATCCTCAGGTATCTGAGCTTGTCAGTCAGGCTGTAAAACGTTACATTTGAGAAGGAGCGCCGCCATGCTTTCAGATCCCTTGACTTTGTATAAGCTGATGATTTTGTACCTGCTGAAACAAGCGAAGTTTCCCTTGTCCAATTCTCAGCTTTCCGAATTCTTCCTGGAAAAGGAATATACGACTTATTTCACACTTCAGGAAGCGCTGAATGACTTATTAGAGGCCCATCTGCTGACCCAGGAGATTATACGCAACAGTTCCCGCTATGAAATCACGCGGGAAGGCGAAGAAACGCTCGTATATTTCGGAAGCAGTATCTCGGAAGGCATCATTGAGGACATGGATCAATTTCTGAAAGAAAATAAAATCCGCCTCCGCAATGAAGTCGGCACCGTCGCGGATTACTATAAATCCACAACAGGAGATTTTATGGTAGAATGTGAGGTCCGGGAAGGAAAAAGCACGCTGATCAAACTGGAACTGGCCGTTCCCAGCGAAGAACAGGCGGAATTGATGTGCGACCGGTGGCAGGATGCCAATCAAACGATCTATGCCTTTTTAATGAAAGAGCTTCTAAAAGAATAACATTCCATTGCCCGCAAACTTTTCTCCTTTGACTGATTCCGGAAAAGTTTGCGGGCAATTTATCTGTTAAATCAACGGAGCAAAAATCCGAACCACTTTCTGCACCAGACGAACAAAGGCAGTGTGTTTCATGTTCTCTAAAGTCAACTCTAGGCTATGCTCATAAGTCGCCTTGATATCCTTTCGGATCTGTTCCAGGCACGGGGTATGATAGAGCAAAACGCCGCACTCAAAATGGTGATATAAACTCCGATAATCCAGGTTTACCGTCCCAACCGTCGCCAGTTTGCCATCGCAAAAGAACACCTTTGCGTGCAAAAATCCCGGTTGATAACAATAAATTTTTACTCCCTGCCGCATCAAATGGGGAAAATAGGACTCTGCCACCCAGCCAATAATTTTGTGATCGGACACGGCTGGAATAATCAGCCGTACATCTACGCCACGTTTGGCCGCAAGGCAAAGCGCCGTCACCATTTGATCGTCCAAAACCACATATGGATTTAAAATCTCGATGGATCCCTGGGCGCTATGCAGCATGTTCAAATACACGTTTTCTCCTACATTTTCATCATCCAAAGGAGAATCGCTGTAGGGCTGAACAATTCCATTTCCGGAAAACTCCTCCGGATGGTACGTATGAGGACGGTACTGTTCAAAGTTTTCGTCCGTAGGCCGAATCCCGTTCCACATGGACAAGAACATCATCGTAAGCCCCCACACCCCTTCGCCCCGAAGTAAAATTACATTGTCCTTCCAATAGCCGAATTCGCTGGTTTTATTGATATATTCATCTCCCAGATTAATGCCGCCTGAAAAACCGGTATGCCCATCGATCACCAATATTTTTCTGTGATCCCGGTGGTTCATCACGACGGACAAAAAAGGGACAAAGCGGTTAAAGGCTTCGCAGCGGATTCCCTCCGCTTCCAACTGTTCCCGGTATTCATAGGGCAAATAGGTCAGGCTTCCCACATCATCGTAGATCACCCGTATATCCAGCCCTTCCGCTGCCTTTCGCTTCAAGATCTCATGGATTTTTCCCCACATTTCCCCTTCTCGGATAATAAAGTATTCCAAAAAGATAAAATGCTTTGCCTTTTCCAATTCCTCCAGCATGGAAGGAAATCCCGCTTCTCCGGAGGAAAAATAGGTTACTTCCGTATTTCTGTATGGCGCATATCCCGCTGTTTTTTGCAGGTAATGCATTTGCCCCGCCGCTGCCTTATCCTCATGCGCCACCTGTTCCAGAACTTCCTGCCCGGTAGGCGCTAACGTCCATACTCGCTCCGAAGCCCCTTCCAGCTTTTTCCGTAGTCCTCGCGTGGGCTTTCTCTGATAAAGCAGGAGATACATCAATCCCCCCAAAAGAGGGAACAGCAAAATCGGTACTGCCCATGCCAATTTGGAGTCGCTGTTCATATCCGTACTGATCAGCTGGACGACAGCTATGAGGCTGATGAGCCGTAAAAGCAAATTTGCAATGGTAGAATAATCTGTCAATCGGTACATAAAAATCAAAACCCAGGCGATCTGCAGGGCAATCAAACAGCCGACGATCAAGATGCGGGAAAGTACTTTACTTAAGATCTTTTTCATGGGGACACCTCGCTAACGTTAGTATAGCGGATGAAGAAAAGATTTGCAAGAAAAAGGGAGAGAGCAGGACGTTTCAACCCAAACTCTCTCCTCTTCTTTTCCGGCCATTTTTACGCTCATAGCATCCCGCTTACTGATAATCCGATTTTAATCCCAAGGTAATACTGAGATTTTTCTCCACGTACTGTCCTTGCTCCAGACGCTGCACCGTAACCGTCACCACAGTACCACCCGGATAATAGGCAAGCAGTTTGTTCAGATCGTCATAGACGGAAATCTTTTCTCCTTCGAATCCCGTGATGATATCCTGATTTTGCAAACCGCCTTGGGCTGCCGGGCTCCCTTCTTCCACCGAATACACCAAAACTCCGCTCGGAATTCCATAGGCGCTGGTGTAGCTGCTGGACAGGTCTTTCAGCTGAACGCCCAAATACGGATACTCTTCATCCGGTACTTTCTGACGGGGTTCCTTCGCCGCAAGCTCATTAATGATATCTTTTGCATGGGAGATCGGGATAGCAAATCCCATTCCTTCCACTTCGCTGTCCGTATATTTTGCCACATTGATTCCAATCAATTTGCCGTTCATATCAATCAAAGCGCCGCCGCTATTGCCAGGGTTAATCGCAGCGTCTGTCTGAAGCAGCGTCATCTTCATGCCGTCTGTCGTCTGAATTTCACGGTCAATCGCGCTGATCACACCGCTGCTGACCGACTGGCCCATTCCCAGTGCATTTCCGATAGCAATCACGCCCTGACCCAGCCGCAAAGAATCCGAATCGCCCAGTTCCATCTTTGTGATTCCACTTTTAGTTTCCTCACTCAGGGATTCCAGCATCACGCCAACCACCGCCAGGTCGTTTTCTGAATCCGTACCCTTGATATATGCGTCGACGGTACTGCCATCGTTAAATGTCACCTTTAAGGAATCGGAATCCTTTACTACATGGTTATTGGTTACGATCCACAGTTCCGTACCGTTATCCCCAATGATGATGCCAGATCCGGCGCCGCTCACCTCTCTCTGACCACCATTTTGGCCAAAGAAATATCCGTAGTAATCGTTATAATTATTGTAAATCATTGTGCTGGTGATGGCGACTACGGAAGGCATGCTGGCTTCCACCACATCCGAAGCATCCGTCACCATTGCCTGGCTGTTGCTGTTGCTTTTCACCTGCCCGATTGGAACCGCAGATTCTGGTGCTCCGGTTTCCGGCGCTTTGGTTGTCTCCGGAGCGGTCGACGTTCCTTGCGCCACCTGCGGCCGGTCTCCGCTTTCCATGATGCGGTTGATGCCCCAGGCCGCGCCGCCAATAATCGCACATATCAGAAAAATTCCAATTGGAATTCCAATGATTTTTCCCCAAGGCTTTTGCTTTTTCGGTTTTTTTGGAGGCTGACTGTCTCCATACCCCTGTCCACTCTGATACGGATTCTGATAAGATTGGCTCCGATAAGGTGCTTCCTGATACGACTGCCGTCTTTCTTCTTCCCGACGCGGAACAAAAGCCTTTACCGTCTCTCCTTCATAATCCGAACTGTTCTTCTCATTATCCCACTGTTCGTTCATATCTGACACTCCTTTCAAGGACGTTTTTTTTTCGGTGATGAGAAAGAATTTCTTGGCCAAACAAGGAATTTCTCAGATCGTTATTCGATTCGATGGGCAATTCCGAATGAATTTCCATCGAATAAAAAGCCTGCTTGACTCTTCCTCTTTGTGATGATTCGAGTTTAGCAGGCTTTTGTGATGAATTTGTGTAAAGTCAGTTAAAAAATTTTGAAAAGTTTACTTGTGAGACTGGCGGTACTCATCGATATAATCGCTGATCTTTTGCACCGTATTCGTCGGAGCATAATTCTTCGTTCCATAAAGGAATTCATGAAGCTTCGCCACATTATCCGTCAGGTGGTAATAGTAGACATAGGCAGGCCCCTTATCTTCCTGATCCCGATACATCTGGTCAAAGGGAATTCTGGTATTCTCCCCCATCGTATAGTCTCCGACATCTAACACCAGTCCCAAAACATCCGTCAAAGAAAGATTAGTGGAAATTCCCGGCATAATCGTCTCACAGATGTCTTCCAGCTCGCCAAGGCTTAAGGTCTTCGCTTTCGCCATCATAGCGGCTATCACCGTGCGCTGCCGCTCGGCGCGGGTCAAATCATGATGCCCTACGCTTCGAATCCGCGCGTAGGTTAAAACCTGTACGCCGTCCAGGTGATACATCAAATTATCCGCGTCTTTCACCTGATCCGACTCATAACCGTCGTTCACATCCACATGCACCGAATCCAATCCTGTTACACTGATTACCTCGTCGATATAGTTGTTCAGCGCCTTCACTTCCGCAGAAGAAAGTTCCAAATCCAAACCGTCCATCATGTTTACCGTATCGGCTACCGCTTTCCAGTTCACCGTCACGTACTGATCGATGGTCAAATCCAGGTTTCGGTTGATGGTCTGAATCGCTTCCTTCACGCCGTACTTGCTATAGATGTCAGTCAGCTTGTCGTGCTTTCCCTCTGTGGTCTCAAAGAAAGAATCGCGCAAAATGGAAACTAGCTTAACTTCCTTGGTCTCATTGTTAATGCAGGCAATGATATCCGTATCCGCATTGGCCCCTGGTGAAGTCAGGTTTTTATTGCTCCTGGAATCCACGCCGAACAAAAGAATCGTGGTATATTTTTCTTTTGCCTGCTTGACCGATTCCGGAATGTTCTCGTTGGTCTGGATCTCTTCTCTCCTAAAATCCGTCGGCTTCTCCACCTTGTCCCAAAGATTCTTCACATAGAAAAAACCAAAAGCCGCTACTGCAACAAGCAATAACAGGATCACTTCCACGACAACCAAAATAATCTTTTTCTTACGCTTTTTCCTTCTAGCTAGTTCTCGGCGCTCTCTGGCGCCTCGCCGGTTCGAGTCATCCATATAGGACCGGCCCCGCTCTTCCTCTCCCGGATAGACACGCCGTGCGCGGCTTGTTCCATTATAAGAACCAGCCGAACGGGAACTGCGTGGGCGCTCGTCTCTGCTTCCATAAGAGTTTCCGCTGCGGGAATTGCGTGGACGAGGTTCTTCGGTGCGGGGACGTCTCGGACGGTCGCCGCGATACCGTTCATCTCGATTTCCCATGAATATCTCTTCCTCTCTTTATTTCGTAGCTTTCCAAATAATATCTTTTATCATACTCGATTTTTCCAGAAAGTTCAATCCGATTTTTCTTAAGAAAATCATACAAATATCGGTACAAATCAAAGGGAACGGCGGAAAAGCCGGCGGAATTCTCTATCGCAATGAAAATAAACCTGCCAAATGGCAGGCTTATTTTCAACGCAAAATGCTTTAAAATAAGATTCTTAGGAAAACTCCTTGATTTTAAAATCCTCCGCCTGCTCCTTCTCAGATCGGCATAATTCCCAGTACAATGGCCGCGGCGATCGCAATCAAATTTGTAATGCTCTGCACTCGAACCGCCGTTCCAAAATAGTGATTGGAATCGGTTTCCAAAAGGGAGCATCCCAAAAAGTTCGCCGGGTTCATCGGAGTGGAGCCGGTTGCCAGAGTCAAATTGATGATGAAGGGGGCAATCATAGCCAGACCAGTAAATCCAAAAGGAGCGCCCACAGTTACTAACACTGGATACAACATGGTAAACACGCGGCTCGGCACATAGCGGATGCAGACCACGCACACGGCCAGCAAAATCACATGCATATAGCGGGCCAGGAAGCTAGGGAAATAGGCCACCGTAGCATCGCCTAAGGCCGTCACCATTCCCGTATCTGTGAATACCGCCAGGTAAACGCTAATACCAATCATAAAAAGGAACAGTCCCATAAATTGCTTCCCGGCTTTCTCCACCAGAGGCCCGAAGTCCTTGGGATAGTTGACCAAAATCATATAAGCAGAGCCAATCATAAACAGCAAATATGCAGGAAGCTTAAAGACTAAAAGACCAGCCATCAACGCCAGAAATACCAACAAATTTGGCCAGAGCAGATGAGGACGCGTCAATTTTTTCTTCTCCGCCTGTGCCTCTGCTTCCTGGGCCTCCTCCAGGCCGTCCACAGTCAAAAACAAACTTCCATGTTCCTTTTTATGTTTCCACGCCATGTAAAACCACTGGAACAAAATGCCGGGAGCCATACAGATGGCAGCTTTGGAGGCTGCTGCTGAGAGCTCTGTCGGTTCACAGCCTAGAACCACAGAAACATTTAAAACGCCTGGGCTCCAAGGTAACCACATCATAACGGCCAATGCCGTCTGAACCAGGATAAAACAATACTCCCGGGTTAGCTTCAGCTTTTTATAAAGAGGAAGCAGGACAGGGAAAAGTACCAGGTAAGTCACAGAGATCTGCTGCGCCAGAGCGCACAGAAGGCCAAGAGCTGTAGTCAGCACCATCAAGGCAATCACATTCATACGGGTGCCAAAGGGTTTAATCAGCACATTTACAACCGTCTCAAAGAGACCGGTTTCAATCATCATCGTAAAGTAAATGAGGGCAAACAGTAACAGAAAACCAGCCGACGCCATGGTTTCGTTGAGCTTTGCCAAAATGGAGGCGCTGATATCCGGCAGAGAATATCCCAGGCACAAGGCCGCAAGGATCGGGATAATCATCATCACTAGATATATAGGAACTCTTTTTTGGAATGTAGCCAGAACAAGCAGTAAAACCATCAAAATTGCGATCAACGTTACGTTCATTTTCTCTACCTCTCTCGTTATTCTTTTCTATCGGTACGGCTTCATGTGAAACTCACGCTGAAAAGCCGCAGCCATCATATCATGCAGCAGATCGCTGTAGGGATGGGGAAACCGGTTATAGCAGTGGCCCACCCGTGCCGCACAATAAATCTCACACTGAACGCCATGCTCCAAAAGACGGTTCGCGTAGCGAAGCCCATCATCCCGCAAAGCATCGTATTCCGCCACCACTACCATATGAGGCTCCAGGCCAGCCAGATCCTGACAGTTCATCGGGAACGCATAGTAAGGAGCCATGTAGCCGTTGTATCCGCCCAAATAGCCTGGCTCCGCAAACAGTTGGGGCGTAGCCTTACCCACCTTATAGTCGTACCACTGATGATATCCTACGGTCTTGGTAAAGTCCACGGACAGTGGAGGACACACCAAAGCGGTGAAAACAGAACGCGGACCACCTTGATCTCGGCAGTACAAAGACAGCCCCTCCGCCAGATTTCCTCCAGCGCTGTTGCCGGTAAGCCCGATCCGTTCCGGATCCCCTCCCAGTTCTGCCGCGTGCTCAAAGATCCAGCAGAAAGCATGGTAACAGTCCATCAGTGGAATCGGATAGACAATCCCTTTGCCGTCCACCAGACGGTAGTCCACAGTAATGACAATGGCTGGAATTCTCTCTGCCAGGGCACAGCAGCGGAAGGTGTCCAGCTCCAAATCTCCCTGCCTCCAACCGCCTCCGTGCAGACTCATAATAATAGGAGCCTTTTCCCCCGCGTCTGCCGGTGTAAAGATTCGGATTTTACGCTCTGTCCCCTCCTTATCTACCGGAATCATCCGGTCTTCAATCTTCATCCCCTCAGGGATCTCAAAATTGTCCGCCAAACGGTTCAGCTCTGCCTTTGCCGCCTGAATCTCCGGCGTATTTTCTTTTCTGGCAGCCAGCATGACTGACTCAAAGCCAGGGCAAGGGTTACAAATCATAGTACGTTCCTTTCCATTCCGAAAATCTTTGCGCGCATTTTCTTATTTTCATTTATTTCCGCTTGTACCATGTACCCGGCATGGCCCCGCTCCAGGCCGGTATCATGTCTTTCGATATTATATCAGAGTTTATTCCGCTTATTGATTCTTTCTCCACATGAGGTTATAATAAAATTGCATAAAGAATCATTTGTTTTGTATAACAAATGGACGTTTTTTGTCCCACGATATAGAATCTAGGAAAATCTGCGATGAATGCCAAGAATCTCTTTGAGGAAGTAAAATGGATATCTTTCAGATACGATATTTTCTTGAATTGAAAAAACATGAGCACATGTCCGTAACCGCGGACCTTCTGAATATCTCCCAGCCCGCGTTAAGCCGGAGCATCGCCGCTCTGGAGGCGGAGCTTGGAATTCAGTTGTTCGACCGGCTTGGAAAAAGAATTAAGCTGAATCGAAATGGAGAGGAGTTCGCCAAATATGCAGAAAAAGCCCTTCGTTTTCTGGATTACGGCGTAGATGCGGCTAAAAAGGTACATTATGAGATAACCGGCCAGATCACTCTCCTATGTTATGCCTATGCTCCAGTCTTTCACCCCTGCCTGGCAGCTTACGCCAAGCTGAATCCTTATGTACATTTTATGGTCAGCCAATTTGCACTGGGGGAGAGACTGAAGCGTTCCGAGTCGCCGGACTTTATCCTCTGCAGTTCCAGCGGCGCCCTTCCTTTCAGCCAAGAGCAGTTTTGGATCTCAGAGCCCCTGGCACAGGAGGATTACCTGCTGGCTGCCTCCGCCAGCCTCCTTCCACCGCAGCCAGGCCGTACAAGCCTAGACCTGGCTGAGCTTAAAGATTATCCCTTTATCACTCTGACCCATAACTCCATCTTTTACCGGGATATCACCTTTCTTCTTTGTCAGAACGCTGGATTTTTTACTAAGAGCCCCATTCAGGCGGACAGCTATGACGCACAGCTAGATCTGGTCCGTCAAGGCCTGGGCCTGGCCATCCTTCCGGCCAGCTATATCCGCTTCCTGGAATGCCCAGATTCCGGTCTGGTTTTTTATTCCCTGGAAAACTGCCCCTACCGCCATACCCTCTCCCTGCTTCGCCAGAGGAAAGCGCTGATGACAGAGGCAGCTCTGGACTTCTGGGATTTTGTATTGGATTACTACGGGAAGGCGCCGGACAGCCGGGATTAAAGCATCTTTTTCAAAATCTCCCGGATCTTCCCCGGATTTGCTTTTCCTTTTGCCTTTTTCATGGCCTGGCCGACCAAAAAGCCAAATGCTTTTTCCTTTCCATTCCGGTAATCTTCCACCGGCTGTGGGTTTTCCTGAAGCGCCTGTTTCACCATATCCCACAGCTGTTCTTCATCGTCCATAAGGCCAAGTCCGTGTTCCTCCACATAGGCTTCCGGGTCCACGTCCCGCGCAAAAATCTGTGCAAAAACATCTTTTGCCGTCGTGCGGTTGATACGTCCTTCTTCCACCAATCGAATCAGCGCCGCCAGATGCTCTGGCGAAAACGGCATCTCATCCCGTTCCACTCCTCTGTCTTTCCACAGGCGCATAGTCTCTCCGATAAGCCAGTTAGCGGCTTCCTTGGGCTTTTGACATAGCGAAACCGTTTTCTCAAAAAATTCCGCCGTCTGCCGGGACTCTGTCAAAAGATCAATATCATAATCAGAAAGACCATATGTCTTTTGATAGCGTTCTCTTTTTTCTTCCCGCATTTCCGGTATTTTTTTTCGAATTTCCGAGATCCACGAATCGGTCAGCACCACCGGCGGCAAATCGGGTTCCGGAAAATATCGATAATCCTTGGCGTCTTCCTTGGAACGCATTGGATAAGATTGCCCTTTTGCTTCATCCCATCGTCTCGTCTCCCGTCTCACACACCCGCCGCTCTGAAGAATTTCCGCCTGTCTTTTCGTTTCATGTTCAATCGCGCGGGAAATTGCCCGGAAGGAGCTAAGATTTTTCATCTCTGTCCGAACGCCAAGCTCCGAGGAACCAGACTCCCGCAAAGACAAATTCACATCGGCCCGCATAGAACCTTCCTGCAGTTTACAGTCTGAGGCGCCTAGATATTGAATCGTCATCCGCAGCTGCTCCAGGTAAGCGATCACTTCTTTTGCTGACGACAAATCCGGCCTGGAAACAATCTCAATCAACGGCACTCCGCTCCGGTTATAATCCACCAAAGATCCCTTGCCATCTTCTTCATGGATCAGCTTCCCCGCATCGTCCTCCAAATGAATCTCATAAATTCCAACTCGTTTTTTTCCAAACTCCCCCCGAATTTCCAGATACCCATCCCGGCAGATCGGAAAGTACAATTGAGAAATCTGGTAATTTTGCGGGTTATCCGGGTAAAAATAGTTCTTCCGGTCAAAGAAGCTGACCCGCGTAATCTCACAGTGAGTGGCAAGTCCTACCGCCACCGCGTGCTCTACCGCCTTTCGGTTTAACACCGGCAGCGCCCCCGGCATTCCGGTGCAAACCGGGCAGACATGGGTATTCGGAACTCCCCCGAAAGCCGTACTGCATCCACAAAAAATCTTCGACTTTGTGGAAAGTTCTACATGGACTTCCAATCCGATCACCGTCTCATACATCTTCATCGCGCTCCCCCCTTTGACATGGGCATTCCAGCTTCATAACCGCATCCTGATAACAGGCGGCAGCGGCGAAAAGCAGTTCCTCCCCGAAAGGCGCGGCCATCAGCTGAATCCCCAAAGGAAGGCCCTTCTTCGATAAACCTGCCGGTAAACTGACTGCCGGCAGCCCAGCCAGATTTGCCGCAACCGTATGAATATCTCTTCGATACCGTTCTAACGGCTTCTCTAGGCCAAAACCAAGAGCAGGCGCAGAGGAAGGAGCCGCCGGGCCTAAAATCAAATCGTAATTTTGAAAAATATCGCGAAATTCCTGCCGGATTCGCGCCCGCGCCGTGCAAGCCTTCCGATAATAGTCCTCATAATGACCCGCGCTCAGCACAAACGCGCCTAAAAGAAGCCTCCGCTTTACTTCCGTTCCAAACCCTTCCCCTCTGGTCTTTCGATACATCTCATGAAAATCCCCGTATTCCTTCGCCCGCATCCCATATTTCACGCCGTCAAATCGAGCTAAATTGGAGCTTGCTTCCGCGCAGGCAATCAAATAGTAAGCCGAAACTCCATAAGCAGCCGTCACCGGCAGATGAATGTTTTGTACTTCCGCTCCCAAAGCGCTCATCTTCCTGGCCGCGGACTCCACTGCGGCAGCCATCTCCGAATCTGCCTCTTCTTTCAGCCACTCCTCCGGAATACCAATCCGTTTCCCAGAAAGTCCGTCTTTGGGGAACGCCGCAAGCCTTCCCCTCTGCCGCGGTACCGAAGTGCTGTCCTTCCTGTCCCAGGCTGCCATCGCATCCCAAAGCAAGGCGCAGTCCCAAATATCCTGCCCAATCACACCGATCACATCTAAAGAAGAAGCATAAGCCACCAACCCATATCGAGATATACTTCCATAAGTTGGTTTCCATCCGGTCAGTCCGCAAAAGGCGGCCGGTTGACGCACAGATCCTCCCGTATCGGAGCCTAACGCAACTGGTGCCAGTCCGGCGGACACCGCAGCCGCTGAACCACCCGACGAACCGCCCGGCGTATGCCCAATGTTCCAGGGATTTTTCGTAGGCCCAAAGGCGGAAGTCTCGGTCGTGCTTCCCATGGCAAACTCATCCATGTTTGTCTTCCCCAAAATTATCATGCCTGCTTCTTTTAATCGCTGCACTGCTTCCGCATCATAAGGGGAAATAAAATTTTCCAGAATCCGGGAAGCGCAGGTCGTCCGCATGCCCTTGACGCAAATATTGTCTTTTACGGCAATGGGAACTCCCGCCAAAGGGCTATTTTGTTCCCCTTTTTCGATTTGCCGCTGTACTGCTTCCGCTTGGCTTCGGACTTTCTCCGGGTCCACCGTCAGATAACAGCCGTACCTAGAATCTCTTTCTGCAATTTCCGCCAAATAAACATCGGCCACCTCCCGCGCCGACCATTTTTTCTCCCGAATTCCACTGCTGATTTCCCGAACTGTCTTATTCTTCATGGCGCTTCTCCGTTCCGATTGTGCGCGGCACATGAAAGTATCCGTCTCGTTCTTCCGGCGCATTGCCAAACAAACTCTCTCTTGTGAGGCCTTCTTCCACTCGATCCTCGCGAAGAACAGCAGGGCTGTTTAAGACTTCTTCACCAGCCGGTTCCAACTCTTGGATTACCCGCGCATATTCCAGAATCTCTGAAAGATCAATTTCTGCCTGTTCCCGTTCGCTTTCTGTCAAATTCAGCTGGACCAAAATTTCCAGCTCTTCTATCATCTTCTGACTTACGTGTTCCCTCATTGCATCCAGTTCCCCCACAAAATTCCTATACAACAAATAAAAACCTTGGCCATGCGCCGCCGGATTCGCCGGAATAGACGCAGACAGCCAAGGCTTCCTATCTTTCTACTCTATTTCTTTCTTCTCTTCCACTGCCTTCCGTTGACAAGCGCTTACATCGCCAGCGCCAAATACGGTCTTATAGATGGAAAGCGCTTCTTATACATGAAACT
Organism: Hominifimenecus sp. rT4P-3; assembly: GCF_051055405.1. Classification (GTDB taxonomy): domain Bacteria; phylum Bacillota; class Clostridia; order Lachnospirales; family Lachnospiraceae; genus Pseudolachnospira. The sequence goes on from NZ_CP167068.1 coordinate 2,665,709, forward strand.
CGCCGGTAAAGACTTCGGTAGCCGGGCCGCACATATCGATATGGCCATCCTCTTCATCCCAACGAATCTGGAGGGTTCCTCCCAAAAGTTTGACGTCGGTCCTGGTATCGGTATATCCCGCCAAAACGCAGGCCGCAGCGGTAGCGCAAGCGCCAGTCCCGCAAGCCATGGTCTCCCCAGAACCGCGCTCCCATACACGCATACGAACGGTCCTCGCATCCACCAGCTGCACAAATTCTACGTTCGTCCGATCGACAAACCGCGGATGGTTTTCAATCAGCGGCCCGTACTTTTGAATATCCAGTCCGCCTACATCCCCCACAAAGAATACGGCATGAGGATTTCCCATGGAAATCGGAATCACCCGCCAGGTTTCCCCCAGTACATCCAAAGGCTCAAAGATCTGATCCAATGACAGCGACTCCTTGGAAGAAGGCGTCACCTCCAAGTTCATTCCATGGCTGAGCAAGACCGGCTTTCCCATATTCACCGTAGCAAGCCGTACTTTCCCATCTTTCACCGTCAATTCAATGTGCTTTACTCCTGCCAGCGTCTCGATCTTCAGCGCCGTCATATTCGTCATACCATGATCATACACATATTTCGCCACACAACGAATCCCATTGCCGCACATCATCGCACGAGATCCATCTGCATTGTAAATGTCCATTCGGAAGTCCGCAACCTCCGACGGTTCAATCAAAATCAAGCCATCGGAACCAATCCCGAAATGCCGATCGCTGACCAATTCCGCCAAACGTCCTGCATCTATCGGAAGCTCCTCTTCCAGACAATTTACATAGACATAGTCATTTCCAATTCCGTGCATTTTGGTAAACTTCATACAGACCGCCTCCCAGATAAATCTCCTTCTCTAATTCCTCATCCGTTACGCTTCTTTTTCTTCTGTCACAAGCGGAATATTGTCTTCAAAACGAACCTGCTTGCGATATATCTCCGGTGGGAACATCCGGTGGTACAATTCATTCAGCTCCGCTTTTAACTCTTCATCCGTTCCATCCTTCTGGCACGGCAAATACATCACCTGATATCCAACGCCAAAAATTCGAGAACGAATCTCCGTATTCCGCAAGCCATTTTTCTGATAAAACTCAATCCGTCTCTCTCGAACAGCGCGTTCCTCTAAACTCACTGCCTCATCCGGCCGTTCCACTTCAAAAAAGAGGCCCGATTTCTCTTTATAATGCCGGCCAATCATTTTCAAAAACCGGCTTCCATATCCGCTGCCGCGCTTTTCTTGAAGCACTGCATAATAATCAAGGAGGCAAAATTCTCCCCCATTTACAAAAAATGCGTAGCCTTGCAAGGCTCCATCCTCATACAATCCATAAGGCTCATAATAGCCTTCCTTTGTCATATTCTGAATTCTTGTTAGAGGCTTCAGCTCTGCTTCCGGAAAATCGGCTTTCATATAATTGTTGTAAATCACCTCTATTTCCCGGCCGAACAGGAAATGCAGTCCGTCTCTCATCTGTTTACTCCTTTTAACGTTTTTTCTGCTCCACGAAATTGAGCCCACAAAATAGTTTTTTCTTCCTCTCTCACTCGTAGTTTCGATAAAAAAGAACTTTTACCTGTCGAATTCTTTTATCATATCATACGTCTTTTATTTTGTCCATAAAATGCAGAAAATAAAATCAAAAATGCAAATTATTTCCTGTTTTTGCCAAAATCTATAATATTAAGATTCAACTGATCGATCTCTTCTCAATCCCTTTTTCCGTAATCTGGATTTTTCCTTCCTTTAAAAGATGACCGACCGCCCGTTTAAAAGCGTTCTTGCTCATCTCTAATTCTCTCTTGATCGCTTCCGGCTCGGACTTATCATGGAGCGGCAGGATTCCGTCGTATTCCAGTATGGCCTGCCATACGCGTTCTGCATCCGAATCCATCTGCGCATAAGCTTTCTTCCGGCAGCTTAGATCCAATTTTCCATCTTTACGCACTTGAAGAACTCTGGCTTCCACAAAATCTCCCGGCTGCAGTCTCGTATAAAGCTCCTGCTCCGGAATCAAGCCAAAATAGCGGTTCTCCACCGCCACCAGAGCGCCAACGCCCTTCTTTATCTGATAGACAGTTCCTGTCACCGTATCATTTTTTTGATAAGGAGATTCATCACTTAAATATGGATAAATCTTCATAGTCGCACAAAGCCGCTCGCTCTTATCCACATACAGCGCTACCAGTACCTGCTGGCCAGACCTTAACTTTCCCCGCTGTTCTTTAAAGGGCAGAAACAGATCTTTGATCAGCGCCCAGCGCAAAAACGCCCCGATCTCCGTAACCTGGGACACCGGCAGCACTGCCAGCCCCCCTACCTCAAGCCCGGTCTGCTTCGTCGTAGCAATCAAACGATCCTCGGAATCTTTATACAAAAAGACATCCAACGTATCTCCCGGTTTCGTACCGGCCGGCACTTCCTTCTTTGGCAGCAGGACGGTTCGGTCTGACTCTGGCTCTCCCAGGTAAACTCCGATGTCTTTTTCTTTTACTACGGTTAAAATCTGTCTTTTCCCTAACTCCATTTTATCCTCTTTCTAAATCCCCACGGGCAGACGCCACCGCATAAGGCTTTTTGTTCTCATCGCAAAGCGCCACCACCGTCCAGCCGTCCCGTTCGCCGACCCAGGGATAAATCACATCCCCCAGCCGCGCCGCCTTTTTATACTCGATACGAAACTCCCGCACGTCTCCCGCCGGAATATACTCTACCGCCATCCGCACATACTGGCCGTTATTAACATGATTATTGGTATCCAACTGAATCCGGCGCACCGGAAACGGCGGGAGAAGCTTCATCGAATCCGCCAAGGGGATCTTCCTGCTTTTGGCATAATCCATCTCGATAGCCTCATCCAGCCCATAAGCTAAAACCAGGTCTTTCGGCGGTCTTTCTGGCCGGCCTTTTTTTGCATCGTAATAAAACCACAGGGAATCCGCCTTTGCCAGAGAGTCTCCCTGAGCGGAAAACATCTCAAAATTTCTCTTTCCCATAAAAAGTTCAAATTCGTAGGGCCGCGTCTCAATTTGAATTTCTTCCCCCATCCGCGGATATTCTTCGATCACCACCTGCCAAAAGCTCATCAGCCAGGCACAGTCCCTTTCCTGCAAATAATCCAGCCCCACGCCGATATCCTCGGAGTGAAATGTGCTGCAATCCTGAAAGTAATTGATCAAAGCCGGCAGCGTCAGCCTTCCATTTGGACCGACCTCGCTGAACCGGACTCTCTCCGCTCTACGATACATAAACTTCCTCCTATGTTACGAAGAATTTCCTAATCGAGTAGGAGGCGGTGACTAGCCGCCGTCCTCTCACAGCACCGGACATACGGTTCTCGTATCCGGCGCTTTCAATAGTTGACGTGCACTGACTGATAGGCGGTGGCTAAATCATAAAAGCCACTGTTTATCAGTCTTTCTTTTGTCATTGCCATATTTATGGCAACTGTATGTGTGGTGAACCAATAGCCTCGGCGACTGTTTCCCGCCTGCCATGCCAAATCCTTCTCCAACCCCATCTTGATTAGGTTTCGCACTTTTGTCTTTGGTTTCTTCCATTGTTTCCATATACACATACGTATTCTGTGATAGAGCCATCCGTTAATGTCATCTATGTTGTTCTTCATGCTCGCTATTCCGTAATAGTTTAGCCATCCCCTCGCAAATACCTTGATTTTCTCAAGGCTTGGCTTAATGGACTGTACCGATTTACGGGAAGATAAATCTTTCAGCTTCGTCTTAAACTTCTTCCATGACTTTGCATGAACCCGGACATAAATGCCGCTCCCGTTCCTTCCCAATGCAAAACCAAGAAACTTAAAATTTCGGATTGCAAACACGCTCACAGTGCGACTTTTCTCCCGGTTGACTGTTAATTTCAGCTTTTCCTCAAGGTACTTTGTACTGCTTTCCAAAAGTCTTTCTGATGCCCGTTTGCTCTTTGCGAGAAGCACAATGTCATCTGCATATCGAACGCACGGAACACCTCTATTTAAGAACTCCTGGTCGAACTCGTTGAGGTAGATATTCGCTAGTAACGGAGATAAATTTCCTCCCTGTGGCGAGCCTTCCTCTGTGTCGATGACCACTCCGTTCTCCATTATTCCACTTTTCAGGTAGCGTTTAATCAGCTGTATTACACGCTCGTCCTTTACATTCTTCCGCAAAAGATTGATAAGTATTTCGTGGTTGATTGTGTCGAAGTATTTCGATAAGTCCAGGACTACCGCAAATGTACAGCCCTGCTCTGCATACTCTTTCACTTTTAGTATCGCTTCTTTTGCGCTTCTGTTCGGGCGGTACCCGAAACTGCCGTCCGCAAACAATGGCTCATAGATTGGCACTAACTGTTGCATTATTGCCTGTTGGAGTGTTCGGTCTATCACGGTTGGTATGCCAAGCTTTCGCACACCACCTTCCGGTTTCGGAATCTCAACACGTCTCACTGGAGACGGAGTGTACTTCCCCCTGTAAATCCGGTCGGTCAGCTCCTGTTGATGTTCCTTTAGGTACGGAAGCGCTTCCTCGACAGTCATCCCATCGATTCCTGGCGCCCCCTTGTTTGCCTTCACTCTCTTATACGCTCTGTTGACGTTATCCTTATGTAGTATCGCTTCCAAGAGCTTTGGCTGTGCACTGTCTCTTTCTTTCCATATCCGATTGAATGACCTTGACGCTTCCGCATACCCTTCGTGTTCCGCACTGTCTCTTTGCGGACAGCCATTGTTTTCCAAGTTTTCTGTCATATACAGTCATTCCTCCTTTCCCGGTCATACTCAAGACTCCCACTGATTCGGTCCTTCATGAAAAAAAAACTTCACTACTATGACCTCTGCTGACTTCTGTGCGTTCAGCATTGCCTTAAGCAATGGTTACCTCTTTCAAGGCATACCGCACAGACCTCCCCAGGTACCACACGTTTCCTCCTCTCCATCCATCTGCCTCATTTATCATGCATGATTCCGTGTAGTTATTGGGCTTCGACTTGGTAAGCAGCCTTACCCTCATGCATAACCTCATATGTGATTTCTGTTCGTCAGACCAGAGATTTGCCCGCGGGTTAGTAGGTTCCCCACATCCGGCTTCCTTCAGATTCCACCTCACGATGGACACCCTTGCCTTCGGCTATATCCTTCCCACTACCGGGCGGATTCGGGACTTTAACCCGTTAGAAACGTGCGCCGCTGGGCGCACTTGAGCAAAGAAAAACCCTTGTAAGAAATTACAAGGGTTTTCTATCGCTGGGCTACAAGGATTCGAACCTTGAAATGACGGAGTCAGAGTCCGTTGCCTTACCATTTGGCGATAGCCCATCGCTCACAGCGATAGTTATTATAGCGCATCCTTTTCCATTTGGCAAGACCTAATTTCAACTTTTTTCAAAAATCTGTTCCCTGTTACCGCTTTTCTTTCGAATAGTTTTCTAAAAATTGATAGAGACGTTCCATCTCTTCCGGCGTTCCCACTGTAATCCTCAAATAATTGTCAATCCGCGGCTTATCAAAGTAACGGACGAAAATATTTTCCTTCCGCAAATCCGTAAAAAGGGTGCGGGCCGGAATCTTTTCATGAGTCACAAAGAGAAAATTTCCCATGGGCGCAGGGCCGGTAAATCCCAACGTCTGCAGCCGCTTTACCGCTTCCGCACGGGTATCCACAATCTTTTTCAAAGTCTCCCGGAAATACGTTTCATCCTTTAAAGCTTCCGCACCCAGGACCAATGCCGCCTCATTCATCGTATAGGAATTAAAGGAGTACTTGACGGATTGGAGCGCCTGAATCAACTCCGGACTGCCGATGCAAAAACCAATCCGCATCCCCGCCAACGAACGGGACTTGGAAAACGTCTGCACAATCAGCAAATTGTCGTACCGGTCCACCAAAGGCAACGCAGATTCTCCCCCGAAGTCAATATAGGCTTCATCCACAATCACCACGCTCTCCGGATTGCGGGAGACAATCTCTTCCACGAAAGAAACCGGCTCCAAAATCGACGTGGGCGCATTGGGATTGGGAAATACGATTCCGCCATTGGGCTTGCAGTAATCCTCCTTCACCAGACGGAATTCTTCATCTAACGGCTGTTTTTCATAAGGGATTCCAAACAGCTCCGCCCAGACCGGATAAAAGGCATAGGAAATATCCGGAAATAAAATCGGCTTTTCGGAATTAAAAAACGTCTGAAACGCCATGGCCAATACATCGTCGGAACCAACTCCCACAAAAACCTGATCTGCTCCGACATGATAAAATTTCGCCAACGCTTCCGTCAAAATGCTGCAGGAAGGGTCGGGATAGCGGCGCAGCGCATCCGCCTGAATCGACTGGAATGCTTCGATTACCCCCGGAGCCGGAGGATACGGATTTTCATTGGTATTTAATTTTGTCACATCAAACGCCTTCGGCTGTTCCCCCGGCACATAGGGTTCCACCTGGCGCACATTTTTCATCCAGGGCTTCATCATTACTCCTTTACATGTCCTTTGTATTTCAAAACCTCGATCACCGAGTCCACATACCGCTCGCAAGTCGCATAATCCGGCGCTTCCACCATCACACGAATCACAGGCTCCGTGCCGCTTTCGCGAACTAAAATCCGGCCTTCGCCGCCGAGCGCTTCCGCCACCTCCAGCACTTTCGCCTGCATATCCGGATCGCCTTGCGCATCCGGCTTACTTTCCACGCGAACATTCTTCAGTACCTGGGGATAAATCTTTAACTCTTCGCAGAGTTTGCTGAGAGGCTGCTTCATCTCCAGGATCACTTCCATGATCTTTAAAGAAGTTAAAATTCCATCGCCAGTGGAGGCGTACTTGCTAAAAATAATATGACCGGACTGCTCGCCCCCAAGCCGATGGCCGTTTTCCTGCATATTTTCATAGACGTATTTGTCTCCGACCGCCGTCTTGACGTAATCGATGCCTGCTTCCTCCAAAGCCTTGTAGAGACCAAAGTTTGACATAATCGTAGTGACGATGGTATTGTTTGCCAGCTGGCCTTTTTCTTTCATATACTTTCCGCAGACATAGAGGATCGAATCCCCGTCCACAACATTTCCCTGTTCATCGACGGCAATACAGCGGTCCGCATCCCCGTCAAAGGCAAACCCGACATCCAGCTGATGCTCTTTTACAAATTCCTGCAGCACATGGATATGGGTAGAGCCGCAGTCCCGGTTGATGTTGGTTCCGTCCGGATCGTTATGAATCACATAAGTCTTTGCACCCAACGCGTCAAAAACGCTCTTTGCAATGGTAAAGGCGCTGCCATTGGCGCAATCCAGGCCAACGCGCTTGTTTTTAAAAGAACGGGTCGCTAAGGTAATCAGATAACCGATATAACGGTTTCGCCCGGCCGCATAATCAACGGTACAACCGATCTCTTCTCTTCTTGCCAGAGGGGCTTCCGGCATTTTCCCGTCCAGATAGCGTTCAATCTCTTCGATCACTGCTTCTTCTAATTTTTCCCCACGGCTATTTAAAATCTTGATTCCATTGTCATAAAAAGGATTGTGGCTGGCAGAAATCATAATCCCACAGTCAAAGTCTTCTTCCGTCCGGACCACATAGGCTACGCTGGGCGTCGTGGTCACGTGCAAGAGATACACATCGGCTCCGGAAGACGTAAAGCCAGCCGAAAGAGCATCCTCAAACATATAGCTGCTTCGTCTGGTGTCTTTTCCAATCGCTACTTTACATCTATGATCTCTCCCATAATACCATCCCAGAAAGCGGCCGATCTGGAATGCGTGCTGCACCGTCAAATTTACATTGGCTTCTCCGCGGAAACCATCTGTCCCAAAATATTTTCCCATAAAAGTGGTTCCTCCCAAAAAGGCGTCCCCCGGAAATCTACCGGTTTTCACACCTGATTCGGTGACAGTATAGCACAAACCGTCATTCTTCGCAACCAAACTTGCCTGTTCTTCTTGTTTTCGCTCGCTGTTTTTTTCCATGTGTCAACCTCTGAACGGTTCTGTTTCTCTATGTTATTCCCGTCTCAGCCGCTTCATGTTTTAGGCGGAGCGATTTTTATTGGATCAGAATCAGGTGTTAAAGTCCCTGTATGAAAACATATCGGAATATTTTGTATTTGCAGGAGCGTTAGTACTTCTTCGATTCCGGGAATTTGTCTTATGAACAAAAATAAGACTGTTTGAGCGCAGCAAGTTTCTTATTTTTGTTCATGCTTTTCACAAATTGCCGGAATCCTAGAAGTACTTGCTCCGAAACCCTACAAAATATTCCGATATGTTTTCATACAGGGCCCTTAACATCCGAATCAAGTCCAATAAAAAGGAGCGTCGGCCTTTTGCCTCCGCTCCCTGTATGTTTAGTAAAATTTATTGCAGCTTTTCGTCCTCGTTCCAGCGGATATGCTCCTGCATCAAATCCGGAAGATCTTCTTCCTCCGCCGCCAAATAAAATTCTGCATAGCGATAATCTTCCTCGCCGGAATAATAGGTAACTTGAAACAGAATAAAATCGCCATCCGCTTCAATCTCCTTTCCGGCGGCCTGATCGATCAGTTCCCCCAGCTGCCTGCCAAAGATACGGCTGTCTTCCCAATCCTGTACCTCACCGCTCTCCGCCATTTCATCATCCATTCCTTCTACATAGGGATCATACGGATTAATCGAAAAGGCGACGCTGGCAGAAAAACGATCCGCACCGTCCTGAAATCCTCTGGCGTAGGCATCCGTCACAATAAAGTCCTGACTTTTTAGCGCCTCAGCGATTTCCTGCGCATCCGGATTCACTTCCTGATATTCCTTGATATACTGTGCAAAGGTCCGCGGCATCTTCGTGGAAATCGGCAAAGTTCCGTAAAGCGGTTCTGTTCCCTTATATGCTTCCAGCCCCAGAGAAGATACCGTCGTATCCCCGCCGCTCTCCAATCCTCTCACCAGAGTATACCACTCTTCAAAATCCATCTCTGCGACTTCCCCCCGCATCACCTCATAAATCCGGCCGGCGGCTGCGTCCGAAAGCCCATTCTGCGATCTTACGATAACCTCTTTCTTGTCATTTTCAGGCAGATTGGAAAACAGCGTGCGGACTTCCTCTTTTTTCTTATACTCTTCCATCAAGACTTGCTGGTCCGCTTCCGTCAAATAAATATTTCGATATATGGTCCGGCTTCCGCTGCAAATCCCAACCAGACGAAGGCTGACGCGGTTGCTTCCAAAAAGGCTGCCAATGCTCCCATTGCCGGAGCGGTCCTTGTAATGCCGGATGGTTTGGCCAAGACGCTCGCTAACCAATCCTTTGATTTCTGGGGAATCCAAACGGATATCTTCCAGATAAGCGCTGAAATAGTCGGTTCTGCTCTCTTCACTGTAATAAGAAGAAACAAAAAAGATCGACTCATCTTCCGGCAGCACCCGGACATAGGAGATCTCCTCGGCGCTAGGCTGCTGTGCTTCCGTAAACCGATAGATACCAAACATGCCAAAAATGAAAACGATGTTCAAGGCTGCTAAAATCCCAAGTCCTGGAATCGCCGCAGACAGATTTCGCAGTTTTTTTGTGGCAATCAACTCATAAATGAAATATGCCAGAATCGCGATCAGATAGCAAACCGCCACACCAAATAATGTAGAATTCGATATACTGCTCTCCAGAATCGCCCCAAAAATAATGGTGATCGGAATCAGGCAAATCGTCATGGAGACAGCCAACCGAAACACCGCCTGCAGCTTTCTGGAGGGAGCCGCCTGTCCGGCCGCCTCGCTTTTCCTGCGCACAAACAGAAAACGGGCAAGCAGAAAATAAATCCCCGCCAACGCCAGCGTATAGATTCCCGCAGGGTAACTGTATGCCACTTGCGTCATCGTTCCGTCAAGCCAACCGAAAATCGTTCCGGTAATCACATTCCAGGAAATGTCCACCAGGGGAAATAGATGCGCCGTGCTGACATAAGGCATGGCAGACCGAAGGCACGTGCCAACTACCATAAGAATGGTCCTCGGCAAAAAGATGATCAGCAAGGACACCACAATATTGGTAAACAACGTACCGGTAAGGCTAATGGCTAAGAGCACGCTGGCCGCTACCAGAAGACTGGCCGCCGTCATGGTAAAAAGCAGGGATAAGACAGACGCCTGCGTCAATACCAAGTATTTTCCCAAACATTTACACGTGAGAATGCAAAGCGCCGTGGACCCCCACAAAATAACGAGAAGCCAGGTCAAAAGAGCAGCTGTCAAACTCATAAACAGGCAATTGCGGGTATGGGGGATCACATGATAGAAATCGCTGGCATTCCGTCTGTCCAAAAAATGAAACAGATACAAACTCATCATTGGCGCCAGCACTGGAAACCCCAAAATCAATAAAGGATGCACCCTCATCAAAGTCAACATAATCGGATTCGCTGCCGTCAACGCTTCTCCAGCCGCCTCCATTTGAAACACCATCCGGGAAGAATAGTCGATCGCTTCTCCTACCGGGGCTAAAATCCCGCCAAGGGTCATCACAACCAAGCCTAAAATTCCAATGACTCGAAGCTGCCTTAGCCCTTCCCGGTACAGCCGGACGTCAAACCAGTTTTTCTTCATGCCCTCACCTCCTTTTCCTCCACAAATCCATAGCCGCTGGGATCAAAGAAATAGCCCAACGCCTCCATTTCATAGGTAAATACTTCTTCTAAAGTCAGCGGAAGCACATCCAGCAAAACCGGATGCAGAGCTGCAATCTGTGCCACCGTCTCTTCCTGCTGTCCCCGTACGATCAAATTGGCCACCGAACCTCGTTTGGAATAGTGCAGTAACTCGATGCCGGCAAACAGTTTTTCATTGAAGGTTTCATGGAAGGCTACCTGGACTTTAAACAGGGAAGTCTTTAGATTCTGGATATCGCTCTCCAACACCAGGCCGCCCTGATGAAGCAGCGCCAGCTGATCACAGGTATCCTCCAGCTCCCGCAGGGAATGAGAAGTGATGATCGCCGTGGCCTGCCGTTCCAAAACATCTTCGCAGATCAGAGACTTTACCAGATTTCGCATGACCGGGTCCAGTCCGTCAAATGTCTCGTCAAAAAACAAATATTTGGGATGAGCAGATAGAGCCAGTATAATCGCCGCCTGCCGCTTCATTCCTTTGGAAAAATTGCTGATCGGCTTCTTGGGATTTAAGCCAAAGGTCTCCGTCAAATACCCATACCGATTCCGGTTAAAGGCTGGGTAGATCGACTCATACAGCTTTGCCATCCGATCCATAGAGGCTCCGTTTAGAAAAAACAACTCATCCGGAACATATGCAATCTCTGCTTTCTTCGCCGGATTTTCATAAACCGGCTCTCCGTCTATCTCTACCTTTCCGGAATCTGGGCGGTAAATGCCCGTGACCAAGCGAAGAAACGTGGACTTTCCAGCGCCATTGGAACCCACCATACCGTAAATGCAGCCATGGGGAATCGTACAAGAGATCTGGCTCAAAGCAGTAAAACCATCAAACTTTTTCGTAAGCCCATCCACTTTGATCATTGGATCGCCTCCCTCTCCTGGTATGCTTCCTCCACACAGGCGATAATTTCTTCTTTTTTAATACCGGCTAACGCCAGTTCGCTGATCAAAGCAATAAATTCATTCAATTTGCTTCTCCTCCTCTCACCAATCCGCCATACCGCGTCAGGCGCGACAAAGCTCCCTTTCCCGGGAACCGAATAAGTAATGCCCCGGCGGTCCAATTCCGAGTAAGCCTTTTGTATCGTATTGGGATTGACTGCCAGCTCCACCGAAAGACTGCGAACGGATGGGATCTGATCGTCCTGGTGAATGATTCCTGTCAAAATAAATCGTTCCACTTGATTCACCAGCTGTTCATATACCGGTTTCCGGCTCATGACGTCAATTTGAAACATCCGCTTCCTCCTCCCTTTTCTATTCTAAGTGTATTATTTCATATAGTACACTTAGAATATACCAGATGGAGGATTTGATTACAACCGCTGATTTCTTAAGAGTTTCTTAGTTTCAACGGATTTTTTTCAATTAACGCCAGCTTTTCCGTTCGCGTCAGCCTTTTAATGGCGCACTCCCTTTTCAATGCTTCCGATTTTGTGGAAAATGTCTCTTGATATAACAGCTCCACCGGCCGGCGGCTTCTGGTATATTTGGCGCCGCTTCCTGCATTGTGCGCCTTTAGCCTGTCCGCAAGATGGGTCGTCCATCCTGTATAAAGAGTTCCGTCCGCACAACGAACGATGTAGACCGTATGCCGTGCTTTTTCACACATGTCTGCGCCTTCCTTCCCGTCCGTCCCACAGTTCCTATTGTCTTGTATCTTCACGCTTTTTTGCATATTTTTATTGATTCTGCCTAACATACCAGTAGAGAACAAAGAATTTCGTGAAACGAAATTCTCCGCCTGCGGCGGGAAAGTAAACAGGAAGGGGAATCTTTTTGGAATTCAATCGTAAAACGATCCGTGTTCTCATGGGTCTTATCAGTTTTGCCATTGTACTTTATGTAAGCCTGCAAAACCTGGGGGCCGTGGCCCGCGGTCTTTCCTGGCTCCTTGGGGTATTTTCACCGCTTTTCATTGGATTTGCCATTGCTTTTGTGCTGAATGTTCCCCTCCTCACATTGGAAGAACGGGTTTTCCCGACTCTGCCCTGGAAAGACAACCGGATTTTTCAAAGAATACAGCGCGTTCTGGCAATCGTTCTCAGCGTGTTTCTTCTTTTTGGTCTGCTTTTGCTGCTTTTGTTTTTGATTCTGCCCCAGTTAAAATCCTCGGCTCTCTCCCTGGCTCAAGTACTCCCCGGATACCTAAAGGATTTCCAGGAATTTGCCATTTCCTTTTTAGGAAGATGGGGCATTTCTCTAGAATCGCTCAACCATCTGACATTGGATGCCGGCAAACTAGAAGAACTTGTCACCACGTTTTTTTCCCGTGGAGACGCCTCCTTTGCCGATGCCATCGGTGGAGCCGTCAACTTGGCAGCCACCGTAATCCATTCTTTTGTCAACATTGTCTTCGGCTTCACCTTTGCCATGTATATCCTATACAGCAAGGAAACCCTCAGCTATCAAACGAAGAAAATTTTACTGGCTGTCTTGCCAGAACATGTGGTGGAACGGATTTTCTCCCTCTCCACCCTGTCCTATGAAGTATTCTCCCGCTTTGTTTCCGGCCAGTGCATCGAAGCGGTAATCATCGGCCTGCTCTGCTATCTGGGAATGCTGCTGTTTTCTTTTCCCTATGCTTTGATGATTTCCGCTCTGGTTGGCTTTACGGCTCTGATTCCTGTAATCGGAGCTTTTCTCGGCACGGCGGTGGGCGTCCTTTTAATCTTTATGGAAAGCCCGGTAAAAGCGTTTTGGTTTGTAATCTTTATCATGGTTTTGCAACAGCTAGAGGGAGATCTGATTTATCCACGGGTAGTCGGCAAATCCATCGGCCTTCCCAGTCTCTGGGTCTTAGCCGCCATTACCATCGGAGGAAGCACCGGTGGCATCCTCGGTATGCTGCTGGGCGTCCCGCTCTGCTCGGTACTCTATTGCCTGATGCGGGAAGCCGTCAATGGAAAACTAAAGGAAAAAATCACGCCGGAGGAAACCGAAAACTCCTAATCTTTTGGTCAAAGAGCCAAATTAAACGCAAATAACCCTGCGCAGCATAGATAGAACAGGATCATGCCTTTGTTTCCCAGAAGCTGTCTTTTCCAACCTTGCTGCCAACCTCCCTGCTCCGGCAAACGGGGACAAAAATATCTTCGGTCGGCAATGAGAAACACTACGCCAAGAGCCGCCACGGTCAACAGCAAAACCGTGCTGAGCATCGTCAGCCACAAAAGATCCTTCTCCAAAATAAACACGGAAACCAGACTTCCGAGACTATTGAAAAGGATATGAAATCCGATGGAATACCCAAGGCGTCCGCTTCTAGCATAGAGCAGGCCAAGAATGATGCCAACCAAGAAGGCATAGAAAAACTGATACAGATTTCCGTGGTACAGGCCAAACATCAGGGCAGATACCAGTACCGCCGCCCGTTCTCCATAGGCCAGCAAGCGATCCATGATTACTTTTCGAAATAGAAATTCTTCTATGATTGGCGCTAAAATAGAAATCAAGAGAAAATTCAGCCAGACCGAGGATTCTGTGACGATCGCCTCAATCCCATTGAACGTTCTCCGATTCAGGAAAAGAGAAACCAAAAAGTTCATTCCCTGCCCGATCAGGCTCCCAATATACATCAAAGCGTAGCCGACCATAAAATACTCCGCTAAAAGCTTCCCGCGCATCTTCCTTTTTCTGGGCGGAACTGCCGGCACCCGCCGTACACAAAGCAGCACCACTGGAATGCCTACCAAATACTGAAGAAAAAGCATCACCCAAGTAACCCACTCCTGTGTAAGCGCTTCCGGCCAAAACTGAGTCAAAAGAAAGCTAAAACCCAGCTGAACCATCACGCTCAAAATGAGCATACATGCAAACCCTACCGCAATCCGCGCCGTCCCCTTTGGACTTTGTTCCATTTCCCACTCCTGCATATCATTCCTCCACCAGGTAAACGCCTACTTTGTTTGCATTTTCCCCAAGTTTACGCCAAACATTCCTCTCCTCTATATCTTAGCAGATTACCGTTTGATTTTCCATCCCTTCCATGTTACACTACATTTACCTTCCATTAACAAGGAGACATTGCCATGCTCTTACCGAAAGCCAAAACAGAAAAAGGAGACCTCTTCCGAAATCTTACCATCACCGTAGGACTTCTGGGAATCGCCTCCCTGCTTTCTTTTCTTTATCATTCGTTAGCCAACAACACGGTTAATATTGCCATTCTTTACATGCTGGTTATCGTCATTATTGCCCGCAACACCACAGGATATCTATGGGGAATCGCGGCCTCCGTGGTCGGAATCATCGCCATCAACTTTTTCTTTACCGCCCCATTTTTTGAACTCAATTTCTCTTTGGAAGGATATCCCATCACATTCGCCGGTATGCTGGCTATCACTTTGATTACCAGTACCACGACGACCCATCTTTCCGAACAAACCCAATTAAATCTGGAAAGGGAAAAAATGTTGATGGAAGCAGAAAAGGAAAAGATGCGCGCCAATCTGCTTCGCGCCATCTCCCATGATCTGCGCACCCCTCTTACCAGCATTATCGGAGCCAGCGCTACCTATCTGGAAAGCGAACACTCTCTCAGTGAAGAAGAAAAACGACAGTTGATCTGCAACGTCCACGAAGACGGAGAATGGCTCTTAAATATGGTGGAAAATCTACTTTCCGTTACCCGCATCAGCGATAAGAACACCACCAAGGTGAATAAATCCCTGGAAGCCGTTGAGGAAGTGATCGCCGAAGCGATTACCAGACTAAAAAAGAGAATTCCAACTGCGGCCGTCTCGGTCTCCATGCCCGACGACCTGATCTTGGCTCCCATGGACCCCACTCTGATTGAACAGGTTTTAATCAATCTCATGGAAAATGCCATCCGCCACTCTCACAGTGAGCAGCCGATCGAATGCCTGGTCTCCACGGAAGAATCCCTGGTCCGCTTCTCTGTCTATGATTATGGTATTGGCATTGACCCCAACCGTCTCTCCACCATTTTTGACGGATACAGCTCGGATGAAAACAACAGCGGAGACTCTTCCAGAGGTATGGGGATTGGGCTTTCCATCTGTAAAACCATCGTAGCCGCCCATGATGGAACCATTGAGGCAAGAAATCATGAGCGCGGCGCTGTTTTTTCCTTTACACTGCCTTTAGAAGAAACATCCTGATCTTTCCTCATTTTGCTTTTCTTTCACTGAAACGCAATTATCGTTCTGTTTTTTGCGCCGCCCGGTATTCTTCCGCCAGTTCCGCCACGGTTTTTCCAAACACGGGATGGCGCGCCCACGGGGCGATTTCTTCCAGCGGATAAAGGACAAAATCCCGGCGCTGCATATCCCGGTGAGGTACGGTCAGCTGGGGCAGATCGATGATTTCGTTGTCATAGAAAATGATATCCAAATCCAATGTCCTGGGACCCCAGTGAATCTCTCTCACTCGATTTGCCTTTTGCTCGATTTCATGCAGGCGATCCAAAAGGATAAGCGGCGGCAGCCAGGTCCGAAGCCGCAGGCATCCGTTTAGGAAATCATCCTGCTCCAAATACCCATAAGGGGCTGTACGCAGGAAAGAGGAAACCTGTTCTACCCGACAGCCTTTCGTATTTTTCAATTCCTGAACGGCCAACTGAAGATATCCTTCCTTATCTCCCAGATTGGAACCCAGCGCAATATAAGCCGTATGCCAGCCCCGCTCGATCTCCACGGAAACCGTTTCCAGCGGGAGGCCCACCGGCGCCCAGGGTTTTTTTAGTTCCAGGCAGACTTTCTCTAAAAGCGGATAGGTTTCCAGCAGATCTTCCGCCAGCCCTTCCGCGACTCTCTCCAAAAGCTTATGGGTATGCGTCTCCATGTAATGCTTCATCCGTTTGCTTACTTCCCCATAATGGATCGACTTTGACAGTTCGTCCGTCTGACCGGCCTCCCAGGTGTCCACAAACAGAGTGGCTGTGATGACAAACCTCTGCCCCAGAACATTTTCTTCTGGAAATACACCATGATAAGCATATACTTCTAAATTTTTGATATGAATTTGATCCATAAGAATCTTTCCCCCTCTATCCCTGCGCCAGGATCGCTTCCGTCATCCGAATCGCCCGCAGATTTTCCTTGATATCATGCACGCGGAAGAAAGAGCAGCCCTTGATCACACCGATAACGGAAGTCGCAATGGTGCCCTCCAACCGCTGATCCGTCGGAAGATCCAAGGTCAATCCAATCACGGATTTCCGTGACGTGCCAAGCAATACGGGATACCCAAGAGTCAGCAGCTGATCTACCTTTCCGATCACTTCCAGATTCTGTTCCCTCGTCTTTCCAAATCCAACGCCTGGGTCCAACATAATTTTATCCTCGGCAATTCCCGCCTTTTTTGCCAAAAAGATCGTCTCCCGCAAATCTTCCAATAACTCCGGCATAAATTCCTGGTAATTTGCCTCGGCCCGATTGTGCATCAGACAGCAGGCCACTCCATGCCGGGCAATGACTCCAGCCATGCGCTCATCGTATTTCAATCCCCAGATGTCATTGACCAAATCAGCGCCCGCCTGGATCGCCGCCTCCGCCACGTTTCCTTTATAAGTATCAATGGAGATCGGCACGTCAAATCGACTGCGAATCGCCTCGATCACCGGCGTTACCCTGGCGATTTCCTCTTCGTCCGTAATCTGTTCGTGACCCGGCCTTGTGGACTCGCCGCCCACGTCAATCAGATCGGCGCCCTCTTTGATCATGTCCTCCGTATGGGCGAGGGCGGCGTCCAAGTGATTCCACCTGCCTCCATCGGAAAAAGAATCCGGCGTTACATTCAGGATTCCCATGAGATATCTATGATTTTTTGTGTCAAACTCTTTCTTTCCAATCTTCATAATACAGTCTCCTTATCCCAGTATTCCCTTATTTTTCTTTTCATCCGCCCAATGACATTCCGACTCTGCCGGGCATGCGAAGCAGTTTCGGGATTCCTTATCCGCCCGGTAAAAAGAAGCAGCCGTCCCGTCTCGTTTTTGTCTCCCACGATGAGAACCAATCCATTCCAAAATCTGTTTCTGCTCCTCTGTGGAATACCCACAGTCCGGTAAAATCTTCTCCGCCTGCTCGATACTCGCCTGCTCATGGGGGACTTGATCCCGATATTCTCTGCCGCGTCCCAGATCGTGAAGCAGCGCCGCCGCATAAATCAGTTCTTTCTCCGGCCTGCGGCCTGCCTCCCATTCGTAGAGGCACGTAAGCCTTGCCACATCCAGGCAATGGGGAAGTCCATGACGGCAAAATTTCCGGTCCGCCTCCATCGAAAGAAGCAGCCGGAAATTCTCCTGGTATTGCGGATGGTTCCAAATTCGATTCACCCGTTCCATCGTTCCTCCCAAGCCCAATCAGCCCTTTACCATATCCATAAACATTTTCTGCAACTCAAAATTCCCCTGAAAAGCGCCGCGGACTACCGTACTAACCGTCTTGCTTCCAGGTTTTTTAATTCCACGCATGGTCATGCAAGTGTGCTCCCCTTCCACCATCACCATAACGCCCTGGGGATTCAAGTTCCTCTCAATGGCATCGGCGATCTGCGCCGTCATCTTTTCCTGGATCTGCGCCCTCCTGGCAAATACATCCACCGTCCGCGCCAATTTACTCAATCCTACGACCTTTCCATTTGGAATATAAGCAATATGCGCCTTTCCATAAAAGGGAAGCAGATGATGCTCGCACATGGAATAAAAGGTAATATCCTTCTCCAACACCATCTCATTATTTTCAACGGTAAATTGTTTGGCCAGATGCACATCCGCATCCTCCTCCATTCCACCGTAAATCTCCTCGCACATGCGGGCAATCCGCTCCGGCGTTTCCAGCAGACCTTCCCGGCTGGTGTCCTCCCCAATTCCTTCCAGATATAGCCGAACCGCCTCTTCAATCTTTTTTTTGTCTACCATTGTAATGCCTCTTTTCCGCTTCTTGGCTTTCTCATCTTCCATCTCAGAAGACAAAATCCCCCGTTTCAGCTATGAAGACGGGGAATTCCAAGGTGGATAAACCAAGCTTTATGACTGCAACGGGTGCGGACCCCACACCGCAAGACAAGCTTTTCGTTTCCATGGCAACTCCCCATCCATAGAACACTTGACGCATGAGATCCTATTTTGCAAAAATATAAGAGTAGTATAACATAATCCGTAAAAAGTTCAAGTCTTTTTCTTAACGTAATCCGCATTTTTTTAACAAAGCCGATAGCGCTTTGATTTCCATCCGCTTTTCAAGGCAAAATTCGCTTTACCGTTTTGTCCTCCGCCAACAGCACACGATCGCAAACCCCCTTTAAATTTTCCAGCGTATTCGACAGGATCACCAAGAAAAAACCATCGGCGGCCAGACTACGAAAATATTCGATCAAGACCGTCCGCTCTGCCAGAGGAATCCGCAGCAAAGGATTTTCCAAGAACAATATCTGAGGTCTGGTCAGGGCCCACCGGTAGATGGAAAGCAATTTCCGCTCAAAAAGCCTTAGATCCTCCACCCTGGAAACAGCTTCCCCCAGTTCAAATCGATTTTGAAATTCTCTGAGATAAAACTGATTCATACGCTCCGGTACGATGCCAAACCGCGGCTTTACAATACGGCTGGCCACCAAAGCAATATTCTCTCCTATAGACAAAGCATGGAAAAGCTCTTCTTCACTCTCTCCTGAGATATAAGCCAAATCTTTCGGAGCCAGCTCTGTCGGCCAAGACCATCCATTTTTTTCGAAAAAGTCTGTCATATAAATTGGCATCGGCTCTTCCAAGCTCCAGCCCACATCACAGATTCCCAAGATTTCGCCCTCTCGAATCGGAAATCTGCCGCAAAATCCAGATTCCGGCTCTTCCATTGACACAGGCGCAGATACCAACTCTCTTGGCACAGCTTCCAACCCCATTAAGTATGAAAGAACCGTTTCCTCTTGGATTTCTTCACGATAAAATATCTTCCGGACACTGCCGTTTCGCAGCAGCGCCGCCCGATCCGCCATACCCATAAAAAGGTTCGGCAGCCGGCTTAAAATCAACACGCTGCAGCCAGACTCCCTTAATTTTTGGAAAGCAGATTTTAACCCTTCTTGATCCTGCTCGCTATAAGAGCTCTCCGCACAGTCAAAAATTACCAGTTTTGCTCCCTTTAGCCGAGCCAACACGAGCCACAAAAGGCATTGCGCCATGCCAGAAAGAACCCCTACTAACGTATTCACATCACACAGCAGACCCAGCTCCATCATTTGCCGCTTCAAATGCCTGCGAAAATCCTGCCTGCTTCCCGCAGGCCTTCCTAAAATACTCTGAAAGTTCTCTTCCACCGTTAAGCTCTCGCAAAAATGGGTCCCCGGATCGATACAAATCACCGGTTCCGCTGCAAAATTTTTCGCTGCAACGGCTCTGCCATCTACAAACAGTCTCCCGCCGGCAATCTCACAGTCTCCTGTCAAAATCCCTTTTAACACTGCCATCCCGGACCAGACGCCCCCTAAAAGAAAAACAATCTCCCCATGACGCAGAAAAAAGTGAAACCCTTCCAAGGTTGCCATATTGGGATCTTCCGGACATATCCTTACATTCATTAAACGCAAATATTCATCCATATTTCCCTCCCATTCGGTATTGCCCCCGGCGTTCCTCATCCACCAATGGAATCAAGACTTCCACATCCGTCCCCATCCCCTGCGTACTGGTAATATGCAGGCCGCAAGGCTCGCCAAATAGAAGCTTCAACCGCTGGTTTACATTAGTTAAAGCAATGCCTGTCTTTTTCTCATTCTGTACCGGCATAGGCGTTCCGCTGTAAAAACGGCTGTTTAGCTCTTCCAAACGGGCCGCATCGATTCCAACGCCGTCATCGGAAATGACCACATGGAGCAGCGTCCCGTTTTGTTCAATCCGAATTCGAATATTTCCTTTGCCCTTTTTCTTTTCCAATCCGTGATACAAGGCATTTTCTACCAACGGCTGAAACGTCATTTTCGGAAGATAATATCCCATCAAGCTTTCATCCTCACAGTGAATCGAAAGAGAAAAACGATCCTCAAACCGATAATGTTGGATAGAAAAATAATCCTGTACATTTTCAATTTCCTGGCTTACTGACACCAAATCCCCCTGATTTCGGATGCTATATCGGAAAAATCGCGATAGCTTTCCCGTCATATCGGCAATTTCATCTGCGTGAATTTCCAAGGCTTGGCTCCGAATCGCATCCAATGTATTGTAAAGAAAATGCGGATTAATCTGGTTTTGCAATACAGCAAATTCCATATTGGCCTGGAGGGCCTCATAGGAAGTCTCCCGTTTCAAAGAGCGGCGCATCCGCTCCACACTTTCCGTTAACTCCTGGGGAAATGTGTCCTCTCCATCCGCATGCTCCAACCAGTGAAAAAACGCATCGTACAGCTTCTTTTCCTTTCGGAAATCCAAATACCGCATCATAAGAACTAGACACAGAAGAAAAAGAAACAAATTCAAAAGAGCTAAAAGTTCTTCCCTTCGCTGAATAAAAAATAGGATAAAAGCTGTCAGCACCAGCGTAAGAACGCCATACGCGCACCAATCAAACCAATCATCCGGCTGACTTTTCATACCCCTTTTCCCCCTTTATAGTAGAGCTTCCGGTATTCTCCTGGGCGGATTCCCACTTCCTTTTTGAATACTTTGCAAAAATATTTGTCATCCGCGTAACCTACGCTAAGCGCGATCTCGTAATTGGTTTTCTGGGTTGTCACCAAAAGCTCCCTCGCCGCGGCCAACCGAACTGCCGTTAGATAATCCGTAAACGTCCGCTTCTCAAACTTTTTAAAATTCGTGCTGAAATAAGCGGCGCTCAGGCCAACCACTTCCGCTGTTTTCTCCAGCGTAATCGGCTCTGCATAATGCTCGTTTATATACGCCTTTGCCAAGCGAATCGGCAATCCCTCCCTGTTGCTTTTCTCCTGGCGAACTCTCTCTAAAAAATGACAGCTCACAGATTTCAATCTATCCCATACGGCGTTAGCCCCAGCTTCCCGGTCCCAAATTTGTTCCCACTCTGGCCGGAATTCTTTAAAAATCATCTCAGCCTCGCAGGATACCGCATAGGCTTCCATCTCTGTCAGTAAAAGAGTTCCCACCTCCTGCAAAACTGCCGGCGCCACCGGGGGCTTCCGGCGGAGCAATTCGTCCAAACGCTCGAACCAGGAAGCCATACCATCCGAATCCATCGCTTCCAGCAGCGAGACGAACTCCTTTTTTTTCATGGCCGTCACCATCATATCGGCCCGTATACTGGAAAAATTTAACCGTTCCGTCTCAAATACCAGATTTGCTCCCACCGTTAGCCTGGCCTGTTCAGCCAAGAATGCTTCCTTGGCTGATTTCTGTAAATCAGCTAGACAATCGACAACGTTTCCAGCCCCGATGCTGACCCAGGCGCCGCCAAATAATTCCACGGTCTCTTTCAGATCATAGAGCAGCGTCCTTAGGCGGTTGCGAATTCTTTCCGGCTCGTGTTCCGAAAAATTCAAAATAACCCCGATTCCTTTGTTTACCGATTCCAGACAGATATGGAAGGCTCCCTCCACAAAAAAGATTCGCTTTACTGCTTCCTGAAATTTTTGGGCCAAAAGTAAGTTGATCTCCTGCTGCAGATCCCGGTCTGTCCGAAGAAATAGGACCTGAAAATAAGAATAAGAAAAATGTTTTTGGTAGACGCTCTCCAATCGTTCCTGTGTGGCAGGAAATTCTCGTTCCTCATCGAAAAGATTCTCAAACATTTTTGCCCGATGGCCCAATTCGACTCGCTCGCTTAATTGCCTTAACTCCGTCTCCGTATCATTCATTTGACGCTTTCGATCCAGCATTTCCACAATTTTTCCCAAAACGCTGTTTAGCTGCTTTGCGTCGATGGGTTTTAATAGATAATCAATTACCCCATACTTTAACGCGCTATAGGCGTACTCAAAATATTTATAGCCGCTGATAATGACAAATGCAGCAGAAATTCCCAATTCTTCGGTCCTTCGAATCAGCTCAAGCCCATCGTATACCGGCATTCGAACATCCGTTAAAACAATATCCGGATGCAGTTCCTGAATCCTGGCTAAACCTTCCTCCCCATCCGCGCAGACGGCAGCCACCTCAATCCCAAAACGCTCCCAATCCCCTAACTCTAAAATCAAATTGCAAATTTTTCTTTCATCGTCCACAATGATTGCCCGATACATGTTTTCCCTCCCTTTTTTCCCCTTATCCTCTTTTTTTCCACATAACGCGGAAACTTTCCAACGCCAGCGTTCCAAATATCACAACGCCCCGGATAAAATCTGCATAATACGGCGATAAATTCAATAAATTCAACCCGTTGGACAAAACGCCGATAATCAGACACCCTAAGAAAGCTCCGATCATATTTCCACGGCCTCCTGCCATCGAAACCCCTCCGATGGCAAGCGCAGAGAGCGCCATCATCTCCATATTTAGCCCATTGGTAGAAACTGCCGCGCCGAGACGGCCAGTTAAAACAATCGCCGCCACTCCATACAGACAGCCCGCCAACACAAAATTTGTAATCACAATCCGCTCCACGGGAACTCCCGCTTTTTTTGCATGTGCCGCATGCTCTCCGACTGCATACACACGATGGCCATAAATCGTGCCCGACAAAACAAAATGGAATACAACAAACAAAGCGATCGTCAGAATCACCGGAATTGGAAGACCTCCCCATTTCCCTGCTCCAAGAAAGTTAAAAGATTCCGGCAATCCACTCAAAGTCCGCCCTCCCGATACAGCCGCCGCAATCCCTTTCACCATAATGGACGTAGTCAATGTCAAAATAAAGGAAGATAGCCGGAGCTTTGCCACGCAGAAACCGTTAAATAGGCCTACCAACGCTCCTAAGCCGATTCCAGACAATAATGCAATCGGAACCGGCACGCCGCCAAGAAGCAGCTTTCCACAGCAGACTCCCGTCAAAGCCAATACAGAGCCGCCGGAAATATCAAAATGTCCTCCTACCAATACAAATGTCAAACCAACCGCTAAGATAGACATTGCTGCGGTCTGCGTCATAATATTAATAAAATTTTGGAAAGAGAAAAATTGCTCCGTCTGCAAAGAAAAAAACAGTCCTAACAGGCATAACATCAAAAACGCCGGTAAGTGAGACCGATATCTCATCAGCGCTGTTCCAAACCAGGTTCTTCTTTTACTCATCCTCATCGAATTTCCTCCGCCCATACGCCGTACTCCTGAAATTCTTCGCTGTCAATATTATCCGCCGTAACGGTAAATAAAGGATAGGGATAAAAAGTCTTTTCCGGAAGTCTCCCATTTTCCCAGTAATCTACAATCATATCAATTGCCACACGTCCCATTCCAATGGGATTCTGAGAAATGCAGGCGTCTAGATATCCGTTTCTTATGGCTTTTAAGGATTCCGGTGCGCCATCCGCCGAAACCAGGATAATATGTCCTTCCTCGCCAGCGGCCAACAGACGGTCGGAACGGCGCATCGCCTGGAGAGCCCCCTGAGCATTGGTGTCCCCGGAACACCAGACTGCGTCGATGTTCGGATTGGCCTGGAGAATATCAATCATTACATCCTGAGCCTTGTCCAACTGTAAATTTCCGTTTTGCCGTGCAACGATCTCAATGTCTGGATATTGCTCCAATTCTTCCGTAAATCCACGCGTCCGATTGGCGCCAGAGGTCGTAGTCAAAGACGCCATCAAATCTACCACCTTACCACGGTACTCTCCATACCGCTCTTTCAAAGCTTCTGCGATATATCGTGCCGCCAGACGCCCCATTTCCAAGCTATCGGACCCAATCCAACATTTTACCAAATCTGTATTTGCACTGGTATCAATGCAAAATATCGGTATCCCCGCTGCGTCAATTTCTTCTATCACCGGCACAACTGCCTCCGTATCCAATGGCTCTACCAATACCACATCCACATCCTGGATCAAAAAATCCATCATCTGATTCGTTTGAACAAGGCCGTCTCCATTGCACTCCGATACAATCAGGCGAATCCCCAGCTCATCCGCCCTGTCTCGAATCCCTTGGGCCAGTCCGATCATGAAAGGGGAGCGCATCGCATTGATGGACACACCGATCGTCAACGCATCTGGTTCTGCATCCTGGCGGCAGCCGATGAGAAATAGCATTCCTCCTAAAACCAAAAGGAAACGTAATCTTTTCATACAATTCCCCTTTCTTTCGCATTTCGTACCTTTGATTATAATAAACAAATATCGGTAAATACAACACACAAAATAAAAAAATGTCAAGCAGAAGCCCAAAATTCCCCTGGTCCTCAGGGCATACTGCCGCTGGGCACCAGGGGGACTTTCCTCATATTCTTTACTTTTCCTTCTTCGCGGCTTTTGCTGCCTCTCGTTTTTCTTTCCACTTTTTATAAGTCTGCGTCTGTGTGGTAAACATAAACACAATCAAAAGGAATAAAAGCAGAGAGATTGGACTGGTAAAGATGCTTCCAACCATTCCCAGCACGCCTTTTTTCAACATTACGCCGCGGCGATAGTTTTCTTCCAAAAGCTTGGTCAAAATAATTCCCAATACGCACGGAGCTACCGGATAATCATAACGTTTCAGGAAATATCCCAGCACGCCAAAACCTAGCATCCAGAAAATATCATACAAGCTGTTCTGAATCGCGTAAGCTCCCACTACGGAAAGGATAATGATCAATGGCAAAAGAATTCCACGAGGGATTTCCACAATTTTGGTAAAAATCTTTACGCCAGTCAGTCCAAAAACCACAAGGCAGACGCTGGCAACAAGCAGGCAGCTGACAATCAGGTAAAACAAATCCGGGGTCGTCGTCATCAGATTGGGACCCGGCTTCAAACCGTGAATCGTCAAAGCGCCGATCATAACCGCAGTTACAGCGTCGCCAGGGATGCCCAATGTCAGCATCGGAATAAACGCGCCGCCAATCGCGGCATTATTCGCTGACTCAGGAGCCACCAGGCCCTCCACAGCTCCCTGCCCAAAAGGAACTTCCGGATTTTTCACCGTACGCTTTGCCTGATCATAGGTTAGAAGCGCCGCGATATCTCCTCCGGCTCCCGGCAGAGCTCCGACCACGACGCCTACCAAGGAGGAGCGAAGGGTCAAAGGAATATATTTTTTTATCGTATCCAAAGACGGAATTATCTTCTTTACATCTTGCTTTACCGGCTGAATATCTTTCATGGTAATCTGGATCAAGGCCTCCGATACGCCGAATAGCCCGATCATCGCTACCACATAATTCACGCCCGGAAGCAGATAGGTAATGCCATAGGTAAACCGGGGGGTAGAAGTCATGGTATCCATGCCAACCGTCCCCAACAGTACGCCGATGGCAGCCGCCGTCAATCCTCGAAAGATGGATTTGCTCCCCAAGCTTCCAACCATCATCATTCCCATGATGCCCAAGAGCAGGTAATCCACAGAGGAAAATTTTAACGCCAGTTTCGATACCAGCGGTGCAAAACAAGCCAATGCGATGATGCCAATGATGGTTCCAATTACGGACTGGGTGGTCGCGATTCCCATCGCCCGTCCGGCTTCTCCCTTTTGAGCCATCGGATAGCCATCTAAGGCAGTTGCCACCGCCGCCGGCGCTCCGGGAATGTTCAATAGGATAGCGGAACGGGAGCCTCCATAGACAGCGCCGACAAAAATACCGATCATCAACGCAATAGCTGACTGGGTTTCCCAGCCAAAAGTAAACGACACGAGAAGGGATACGGCCATCGTAGCCGATAACCCTGGAATCGCGCCAATATAAATTCCAGCAAAGCAACCGACCGCCACAAATACCAGCAGAATCGGATTCGTAAACGGAATCAACAGATATTGTAATACTTCCATGAATCTTCTCTCCTCCTTACGGCAGTACGACGCTAAACAGGTAACTAAATACGAAAAGAATAAATGCCATGCAGAGCGCCGTCCAGAGAATATTCTTGATATAGCCCTTTCTCATCAGGTAGCTCATGCTGACCCACAAAAATACCGGAGTCACCCAGACAAACCCCAGCCCAATCTGCATTCCCACACAATATAAAACAATCAGGACAAATACTGCCAGCACATCCAGCGGGAACATATAGCTCAGGGTCTTTTTTATTGTTTCCCCCACGGAAAGCCCATGGTTTTCGGTTTTTTTCTTCCGATCCGAGAGCAAAATTGCCAAAGAAAAGATGACGATCAAAGCGCTGACAAAAAGCGGTACCGCCCCATAAGAAGAAGCTCCCGGCTCCTGCTGATACAATTTCCATGATTCATAAAGGAAATAGGCGCCGAACAAAAACAAAAACACGGCAAAGCCTTTTTCTCCCGGTTTATATAAGTTTTCCTTTTTCTCCTCCATCTTACCAACCTCACCTTACCGGGCAGAGCCGCCTCGGTTTTGAAAAGGGATGCCGCCTAACGGCGATCTGCCAAAAGGCGGCATCCCTGATACTCAGCAGTTTCGATTTTAAACGGATTACTCTAAACCAAGATCTGCGGCTGTCTTTTCGATAGCGCCGCTCTTATTCAGAGCATTGATCGTATTCAGCTGCCAATTTTTCATATATTCTTTTGCTTCCTCGCCGGTCAGACCCAGCGCGTTGACATTGGTATTGGCCAACTGTTCCTGATAGGTCGGATCTTCATAGGCTTTCTTAAAAGCAGCTCCCAGCTTCTCAATGGCCGCCGGATCGGTTCCCTGTTTTACAAACACGCCGTAGAACGGTCCCCAAGGCATATATTGCTCGAAATCCGGATATTCTGCGGTAATCAACGGAACTTCTGGCATAGCCGGAGCAGGCTCTTTGGAGAACATGCACAGGAAGTTCAAGGTCCCCGCCTTATAATCTTCAATACCAGACTGAATCTTGCAGACAGTAAAATCGCACTCTCCGCCGATCACAGCGGTCTTAGCGGCAGCATCGCTGTCATAGGGCACCTGATTAAAGGTAGCACCCGTTACGGCCGTAATAAAGGAACCAACCTCCCAAGGCAGGCCGCCTTTACCTGTGGTAGAAATGGTCAGCTCTCCGGGTTTTTCCAAAGCCGCATTGATCAGTTCCGTAAAGCTCTTATAAGGAGAATCCTTGCTGACTACGATACCAACAGTCTCGTCACCGATCAAGAATACAGGTTCAAAATCCGCATAAGTCAGATTCAACAAATCCAGCGCCGTATAGAGCTGTGGATTCTCTGCGCCCATCAACAGCGTATAGCCATCCGCTTCCTTGTCATATACATACTGAGTTGCAATGGTACCGGTAGCGCCGGCCTTGTTTTCTACAACAATGCTTTTACCCAGTTCTTTTTCCGCTAAAGTCGCCAAAGGACGCATCAGATTGTCCGTACCGCCGCCGGCTCCCCACTGAATAATGCCGCTTACATTCTTGGTCGGAAAATCCGTATCGCCGGTAGAGGGCGCCGCCGTCGTTCCTTCTGCCTCTGTGCCGGCTGCTGCCGTCGTTGTGGCAGCGCCTTCCGTGGTGGGCGCTGCTGTGGTAGAATTACTTCCGCTGCCGCAGCCAGCCAACATGGAGACTGCCAGACAAAGCGCGAATCCCGTTGCCATTAACTTTTTCAGTTTCATGTTTTTTCTCCTCCATTTTGAAAAGATTGCTTTTTCCTTCTGTTGCTATCGTAACGGAATCTTACAAAAAAGGCAGTGGAAATATTTTTGATTTCGTGTCTTTTCATTTTCCTATCTGCTTATTTTTGATCAAAATAAAAATAGAGCTGCCGCTCCTAAATGATCTCTCATCTATGGAGCAGCAACTCCCATATATTACGCTTTATGGATTGTCAGAGTTTCTTTACAATCGATGTACAAACAGTCCGCTGCGCAGCTTCGGCTCAAACCAGGTGGACTTAGGAGGCATAATATTGCCGCTGTCCGCAATATCCATCAAATCCTCGATGGTGGTCGGATACATGGCAAATGCTACTGCTTTCCCGCCGTCTACGAGACGCACCAACTCTGAAAGTCCCCGGATACCGCCGATAAATTCAATTCGTTCATCGGTCCGGGGGTCCCCGATCCCAAGTATCGGCGTCAGCAGATTCTTTTGAAGAATCGTAACATCCAACCGCCCAACCGGATCACTCTCATCAAAAGTTCCCTCTTTTGCGCGCAGAAGATACCAACGGTGATTCAAATACATCGCCATCGTATGCTTTTGTTCCGGCTTTTTTTGTTCCGGCAATGATTCTATCTCAAAGGCTTCCTCCACCTTTTTCAGAAATTCCGCTTCACTAAGGCCGTTCAAGTCGGCAACCACACGGTTATAATCCCAGATGGAAAGCTCGCTGTTTGGAAACAGCACGGCCAAAAAGTAATTAAACTCTTCCTCCCCGGTATAATCCAAATGATTTTCCCGGCGCTTGATACCCACCTTAACCGCCGAAGCAGCCCGGTGATGGCCATCGGCAATATAGAAATCCGGCACCTTTTGAAATAATTTTTCCAACTGATCGATCACAGCCTTGTCGTCTATCCGCCAAACCGTATGCCTTATACCGTCCTCCGCGGTGAAATCATATACCGGCGTGTGCTCCGCCGCCCAGGTATTCACCAGGCGGTCCATCTTTTCTTCCGAACGGTAAGTCAAAAAAATCGGCCCGGTATTGGCATCGCAGGTATCCACGTGGTGGATACGGTCCGCCTCTTTTTCCGCGCGGGTCAGCTCATGCTTTTTAATATGGTTGTTCAGATAATCGTCGATGGAGGCGCAGCCAACCAATCCGGTCTGCACTCGCCCATCCATCACTTGCCGGTAAATATAGTAACAAGGCGTCTCGTCCTGCTGATAAACGCCCTCATCCACCATTTTTTGTAGATTTTCCGCTGCCTTTTCATAAACCCGGTGATCATAAAGATCGATGGACGGATCTAGATCAATCTCCGCTTTGTCCACATGGAGAAAGGAATATGGATTTCCTTTTACCATCTCCCGGGCCTCCTCGCTGTTCATCACATCATAGGGCAGCGCAGCCACTCGCTCCGCCAATTCAGGAACCGGCCGAATCGCCGCAAAAGGTCTCAATACTGCCATAACGAAAATCTCCTTTTCTGTTTTTTGTTCCTCCACAAACAAGAACATACACGCCCTTGCCAACTGAAAGTATCATAACACAACTAAAATCCGGGCGCAATTCCTTCTTCCAAAAATCATTTTCCAAACTCGTTTGACAGTTTGGCTTTCCGGCAGTACACTAAGGAAAAATCCTTTGATTTGCTCTTTTGCACGTCAGTTGCAACCGCTGGTTGCGGAATAGGAAAGCGCACTTGGTGGTTGTCAACCGGATTTTTTGTTAAACTATTTCTACCTTCAAACGATATCGTTCTAAAACAAACAGAAAACCGAAAAGGAGGTTCTATTATGATTTTAGCGGATAAAATATCTCTGCTCCGAAAAAAATCCGGCTGGTCTCAGGAAGATCTAGCGGAACAATTGAACGTTTCCAGGCAATCCATCTCCAAATGGGAGAGCGCCGTTTCTATTCCGGATTTAGACAAAATCATCAAGCTAAGCCAAATCTTTGGCGTTACCACTGACTATCTATTAAAAGATGATCAAGGGGAAGAGGATCTGGTCTTTATAAAATCCGAGGGGGACAGCGCCATGCGGAAAATTACGCTGGAAGAAGCGTCGACCTACATGGAGCTGGTTCAAAAATCTTCCCGCCGGATTGCACCCGCAGTCTCCGCCTGTATCGTGTCTCCCATCGTCCTTCTCTATCTGCTGGGCCTGTCTCAAGCTCCGGACGCGGTACTTCCCCACGGTGCGGCGCTGGGGATCGGCCTTATCGTCCTGCTGGTTCTGATAACCGGAGCCGTCGCTACGTTTATTACCACAGGCATTCCCCTGGAAAAATATCAATTTTTAGAAAAAGAAGTTTTTGAATTAGAATATGGAATTTCCGGCTTGGTTCAAGAGAAAAAAGCCAAGCACGAACCGACCTTTATCAAGGGGATCGTACTTGGCGTTATCCTCTGCATTGTCTCCGTTATCCCTCTGGTCACTGTCAGCGTTCTTGGTTACTCCCAGCTTACCGTCCTTCTCTGCCTGGATCTTTTGCTGATCATTGTCTCCGCCGCGGTTTTCCTCTTTATCCGCGTTGGCATGATACATGACAGCTACCAAAAACTGCTGCAAACAGGCGATTATTCCATAGAAAGAAAAATCATCAGCAAAAAGATCGGCCCGGTCGCCGGCATCTACTGGTGCATGGTGGCGGCCGCCTATCTGCTGCTGAGCTTTCTAACCATGAAATGGGGAAGAACTTGGATCATCTGGCCTTGCGCCGGAGTACTTTTCGGCGCAATTACCGTCTTCCTGAGCCAGAAGAATTCAAAAAAGTAGTTTTCCCGTTGTCAACGGAAATCCCCTTTACAGAAAGTCAAACAAACTCAGCTGTGTGATTTCTTCCAGCGGTTTTTCTTTCTTCGCCGTCTCTCTTTTGACTGCTTCCGCGGAGATTTCTTCTAAAAATATGGAATCCTCCGTGGAAGTGGTCAAAATCAGCTCTTCCCTGGCGCGTGTCATCCCTACGAAAAACAGCCGGCGTTCTTCCTCTAAGTCAGCTGCTTCCCGTCCGATTTCCAGAGGCGCCAGCCCCTTTTTGACGCCATAGAGGAAAACCACAGGAAACTCCAGCCCCTTTGCCCCATGAAACGTCATCAGAGTCACTGCGTCGGACACAAACTTTCTTCCGCCGCTGCGCCGCACATCGCCTTCCTCGCCCAAAGACAAGGTTTGCAAAAAAGCGTCCATGGAGGCGTAAAGCACAGACATATCGGCCAGTTTTTTCAAAGACTCATCCTCTGCTCCGACGGTATCCGCCGCCCATTCTTCCAACAGTTTCACTGGTTTTCCCTTCAAAACCTTCTTTTCAAATTTCCCCATGAGAAGCGCCAACCGCTCCCGCCTTTTTTCCTCCAACGGCCAAATGAGCTCTGCCGCCCGCTCTCCCGCCTGTTCATCTTCCGGATGCAGCGCATACTGGAAAAAGTATAGCGCGCCTCTTACTTTCGGCTCCAGTAGGAAGTCCTCCCGGCCAGCGACCACATAGGGAATTCCCTCCTGGCGGAGGCATTCTTCCAAAAGACGAGCCTGCCTGTGAGTCCGGTATAAAATAGCCAAATCAGAAAAGCTCCTGGTTTCTCTGCCTTCGCGGCTCTCATTTTCCTCCACATCCAGCATATCGATGCCACCAATCAGGCGGTTGATCTCCTTGACAATAAAGATCGCCTCGCTTTTCTCACCTGGCGCGGCGACAATGCGAACTGGATGTCCTTCTTTTTTGACCGCTTCCATCCGCCTTGGCGCTCCTTCATTATGGGAAATCACGGAAAGCGCGCTGGAAAGAATCTCCGGTGTAGACCGATAATTATGAATCAGGCGAATCTGGCACAAATCCGGATAATCCTCTTTCAGACGCATAAAGCACCGGGAATCGCTCCCACGGAAACCATAGATGGATTGATCGGGATCACCGATCACAAAAAGCTCTTTTCCATTTTGGTTCCAGGCGCCGATCAGCTGATATTGGATCGGATTGATATCCTGGAATTCATCGATCAGAAGATAAGTGAACGGATTCTCCTCTTCCAGACAATCTTTTGTTTCCAGAAACAGACGCAGCCCTTCCAAGAGCAAATCATCATAATCCAGCACGCCTTTTTCTTCCATCTGTTCCTGATAATAAGCAAAGGCTTCCTCCAAATCACCCGTTTCCTCCGAAGGCTCTCCCTTTGCCCCGCTCTTTTTTAAGGACAGCTCCCGAAGAAAATGTTTGGCCGATATCTTCAACTGGAATTTCTTTTTTGTAAGTTCCGCCAGTTCCTGCTGAAGCCCTGCATCGGCAATGGAAAAAGTTCTGCCTGCTTTTATTAGCAGCTGATTACAAATGGAATGAAAGGTTCCGATATGAAGCTGCTTTGCGATGCTCTTTCCTCCTGGCAAAGATTCCAGTCGACTGCGCATTTCAGCCGCCGCCCGGTTGGTAAAGGTCACTGCCGTGATCTCCGCCGGAGAAATCTTCCGCACCTTTAGCATGTACAGCAGACGAGTGATCAACGTCTTCGTCTTCCCAGCTCCGGGACCAGCGATAACCGCTATCGCCCGTTCTGTCGCGCAGACAGCCTCCCGCTGCTGCTGGTTTAGCAGGTCCAGCCCGCATAAATCCCCGTTGGCCTCTGCCTTTCTTTTTGTTTCCGTCCCGGCTTTTTCCACGGCTCTTAAAGACACGCTCTTCGACGCCGCCAAATGAGACGCCCCAAATATGGGTTTCCGTTCCATCTCTTTTCGTTCTTCCTGTGTGAACAGGCTCAGCTGCCCCTGCAAAAAATCCATCTCCTGCGTATCCAGCAGGTGAATGGTTCCATATTCCCCATCAAACCCCGGCGTGCGCTCTACTTTTCCTTCCCGCAGCCGCTTGATGCCTTCCGCAACCAAAGGACCGGCCACCTTCCGGATATCTTCCACCGGCACTTCCCGGAGAATTGGGAACTCCGCCCCCAGGCGGTACAGCATCTGACCATATTGCTGCTGTACCTTTTTTCCCGCCGCGCTTCCACCGATCGACGCGGCAATCACTTCCGGAAGGGGAACCAAACTTTCAAAATGCTTGGCCTGTTTCGCAATATAGCCCTCCTCCCGGTCCGCCAGCTCTTCCACCCGATGCAAAACGCCGATGGTTAACTTCTTTCCGCAGACAGGACAAATATTTCCATATTGCATCGCTTCCTTGGGATCTAAGGATAATCCGCATTTCCGGTGCCCGTCAAAGTGATATTTCCCCTCTTCCGGAAAAAATTCCAAGGTCCCAGCCAGCCCTTCCCCTTGGTTAATCGCACGGGCCAGGTGATCATAGGATAACGGAATGTCAAAAAGATTCGCCTCCCGGCCCAGCTTCGCCGGGGAATGGGCGTCCGAATTGGAAATCAGTTGATAAGAATCCAGAGCGGAGATCCGCCAGTTCATCGGCGGATCCGACGATAAGCCGGTCTCCAACGCATGGACATACGGGGTTAAGTCCCCGTAACAGTCTTCGATACGATCGAAACCGGAAAACGCGCCAAACAAAGAAAAATGCGGGGTCCAGATATGCGCCGGCACATAAATGGCCCGTGGGCAGGCCTCCAGCATAATTTCCAGCAAATCCCGGCAATCTAAGCCCAAAATCGGCCTGCCATCCGAATGGATATTTCCGATTAGCTCCAGACGCCTCGCCAAACAGTCCGCATCCTCCAGACTGGGAAGAAGCAGCAAACTATGTACTTTTCGAACCTTGTCCCATTTTTTATAGATGGAACTGATCTCACCCGTCACAACAAAACGGGGCCTCCGATCATCCGGCGCATCTTCTGCTTTGATCTGATATTCCTTTTTTAGCACATAGAGCCCCTCTTCAGCGGGCTCCAACTTTTCTTTTAATTCCTCCCGCCAGGCAGGATGAGTAAAATCTCCGGTGCCAACAATGTCAATTCCTTTTTTCCTAGCCCACAAATCCAAATATTCCGGCGTACAATCCCGACTGGTCGCACGTGAATATTTTGAGTGAATATGCAAATCTCCGATATACATCCGGTCACCTCATTTCCAACACATTTTTCCGATATTCGTCGTTTAGTTTAGCATATTCGACAAAATTGGGCAACCGAAATTCACAAACAGTGACATTTTAAAAGAGAGCTGCCAGCCTCATTAAAATCCAGTTGAACATATTTCCGCCGCAAGATAGACTGGACATCTGACTCATTCCTTCTGGGAACGCATAATTGGAAGCCTGCATCAATTCCGTATAGAAAGGAGTAAAGTCGGACGCCATCCATAGAGTAATCGCCAAAAGTACGGTTCCCGTCAATACGGATTTTAAAATATTGCCTTTATTGTGCGCGACAATAAAAACCACAAAATAAGGGCATGACAGATCTCCAAAAGGAAGCACCCGATTGCCCGGAAGAACAGCCGCCAATAAAACCAAAATCGGTGTCAAAAGCAAAGCTGTCGAGATCACCGCCGGATCTCCCAGCGCCGCCCCGGCATCCAGGCTGATATAAAGTTTTCTTCCCTGAAAATGCCGACCTACCACTTCCTGGGCAGCTCTGGACAAAGGCAGAAGCCCTTCCACCAAAACCTCCACCATTTTGGGAAGCAAGAACATGACTGCTCCCAGATGAATTCCCAGATTCCAGATGCCGCCGATATCATATCCCGCTAAAACGCCCATACCGCAGCCGAGAAGAACGCCCAGAATCGCCGGCTCTCCCAAAATTCCCAGATGATTTTTGATCCATTTCTCATCGATATGGCAATTTCGGAGTCCTGGAATCCGATCCCACAACCAATCGACACAAAAACCAATGGGAACCCACATCATAGAGGAAGCCGTCGGCAGGGAAACCCCTTCCAGGCCAAAATAGGATTCCGCTAGCGGCGCCGTCCGATCTGCCGTCACAAGCACGGCGGCTTCCGCTAAAATTACCGATATCACGGATAAAATTACACTTCCGGTGATCACGTGAACCGCCACTCCGATGAATAGAATATGCCAGTAATTCCAAATATCAATAAACAACGTTTTGGTCAGTCCGGTTACAATCATCCCAACGTCGACCAGTAGGCAAACCAATACCAGAAGCGAGGAAATCGGAAAACTCCAGGCAACCGCCGCTCCGGAAGCCCAACCGCCGTCCACCACCGTCATAGAAAGATCCATTCTCTCTACCATCCGCTGGGCGGCGGCTCCCAAGTTTTCCATCAGCAAATTGATCGTAAGAGAAATTCCGATATAACCAATGCCCGTAATAATCCCGCACTTAATCGATTTCCCTAGCCCCAGACGAAACAGAAGCCCCATCAGAAAAATACTGATTGGAAGAATTGCAGCAGCTCCTAGGTTCAAGATATAAGAAAAAAATCCAATGAAAGCGTCCATAAATATGTTCTCCCCTGTCCTCACAATAGCCCAAAAGCGACTCTCCAAATGTTTCCAATACGTCCAAAGGCGGAGGCGCTTTTCCCGAATGGTAAAGACGCCTCCGCAATACAATATCACATAATCCCGTTCCAGCTATATTTTTCTCTTATTTGCCCAGCTTTCTAGCCAAAGCCACGATCTCCGGAGTTGGGCCTACGACTACGCCCTTATCCAAGATCTGAACGCCATCCAGCCATACGCTGGAGTTCAGGCAGATACCATCCGAATGGCTGGCTGCCGGAATGCCTCCTGGAATGTCCGACACCAGCTGAGGTCCCACATTTCCGAAGCCCCATTCGGTAGAGCCCCACACACGCTCGTCTTCTACAATATCGCCGGAAAGCTTTGCGTTCGGTCCAAAGCCATAAGAAATATGAGCGGTCAGGTACATGTTCGGATCGTTGAAGGATTTCAGCCATGCCGCATATTCCATAGCGTCGGTACCGTCGCCTTCAATCTTCGTGATATACCCTTTCTCAATGGTAAATTTGATCGGATTCTTTACCGCTCCCAAAGGCGGAGAAATGGTTCCATCTACTACAATCGTACCATTTACGCTCTCAAAAACAGGCGCCCAGCTGATCTGGCCAGGGAACATGGCGATCTGTCCCTTCCGAACAAAGCCGTCCGCCGTCGCGTATTCGCGGCCTGGAGCGTTGTCAAATTCCACGTCCGTACCAGCCGGAGTCGTCACGCGGAAATGCTTGCCAGCTTTGCTGTAAGCTTCCATAGCCATGATGAACTCATTTAACAGGTTATTGTCCACCTTGCCGATATTGCGGACAATCAGTTCTGGATTTACGCCGCACAGATTCATGTAACGGGGACGATTCTCCGGATCTTCAATGATGCGGTCATAAGTCTCCGAATAAAAAATCCATTTATTGTTATACTCTACCCAGGCGTCCGAGTTCTTGATCGCTCCGACGAGAGCGTCCGAGGGCATATCGATATCTCCAGCCTTTCCGCAGTCGCGGGGGGCCGCAATCTTCAGCACCAAAGGCTTTGCGCCCAACATAACAGCCGCTTGCGCGGTTGCATCCACAACCTCCATACTGCTTTCGGTGTCGCAGGTAATCGCAATACTCTCGCCCGGCTGCAGCATGAACATATCGCGCAGAAGTTTCAGGCAGGCATTTGCCAGTTCATACTCGTACATACTTGATTCCTCCTCATATCACTTAGATATTGCATAAATTAGCGCAATGCTAATTAGCTTTCCAACGCAATTAACTCCAGTTGAATCAACAACTTAATCCGATACATATCGCCTAAAACATTTTCCTCATTATATCCTAATTGCTTTAAAGCTTTTCCCAGTCGATACTTGACGGAATTCGTATGCAGCCCCAGAAGCCCGGCTACGTCGCTCATATTCCGAATTACCGTATAAAGACGAAGGGTATCTAAAAAAGCTTTCTCTTCCTTGACGTCCAACTCCTTCATGTTTAAAAACAGACGACTTTTATGCTCAAAAGGCGCATAAGACAAAATATACAAAAGCGGCAGCTCATCCAACGAATAAATTCCGTCCAGATAAGACAACGTATTCACCATATATTTCAACGGCTCGACTTCCTTTTGCAATTCTTTCTTGTCCATCGGGACGGAAGAAAAAACAAAAAAGTCTGGCGATAATGTCTGAATGATCTTCTGATACTCCGGATAAATCTCGTTGATTTTTTTGAACTCATGGGGAATCAGCAGGATACAGTAATTAAAAAATGTATTCTGTTCGTAAATCAAATAGTGGTAGTCCAATTCTTTGACTACGTTTTGAATATTTTCCCGTTTTACCAACGCTAGAAATACTTGTGTTTCACCCAAATTGGCGATCATCTGGCTATTCTTTTTATAAAAAGGAACCGCGCACATCCGATCCAATTCTTTTGTAACCGCTGGCGCAATCTTGTGAAAGATCTGAAGCGCCGGCTGATTCCAAGCGCTGTTCGACACATAAGTAGCTACCATGGAACGTTTTCCAAAATAAACGATAATCAAATACTCATCATCCAGCCGAATCGAAATAGGAGACACAAGCGTCGTACGGCTCTCCTGACATACCGCCTGAATTTTAGAAATCACTAAAGCAATATTGATCTGACCAGAGTCGCCGCTGTACACGGTATCCGTGCTCATGATCATCGGCAAACCCAAGAGCTTCTCCATCTCCCGGCAAAAATGTCCCACATTCTTTTCGCTGTGAAAATCAGAAAAGGAATTCAAAATTTCCCCCAGCTGGGCGTCCAGAGAGGACATAATATTGGAATGTGTCAGAACACCGTATTCCGAAATCACATTGCCCCAACGAACGCTGCTGCTGACATAAATAATCGGAAAGCCATTTTGATTCGCCAGTTCAATGATTTCTGGATCAATCACATCATCCAGATGTGGTCCCGGCATAATTCCTATGCCAGCACAGCGCTTTTCAATCATGCTTCGAACAAGCTTCAGACGTCCTTCCTTATCGTCCTTCATGCTCCAAAAATTTGTCAGCATAAACCCATAAGGAACCAAAAATTCCAACACCCCTGGATACGGTTCTTCCATGATTTCCAATTTTTTTACTACATTGAACATCCCGTTATGGCCGGCTACAATATAGCTTTGTCCGAGCGAAGGCATCTTCAATAAATCTACCACTTTCAGCATTCTTGCAAATCCTTCCTGACAAATTCATTGCGGCTATATATGACCGGAGCAAATGGAATTTTCTCATTTTAATTTTCTATCATTCCTGTTATAGATCAATTTTACCATTTGCTCTCGGCCATTCAATATTTTTCACCCACAAATTACATATATTGTTTTGTTTGCAATATACAATCCGTGTCGCAAACTACCGCTTACTCACAGTATTTCTTCAGTACAGACAGGTATACTTTTGTATCATTTACTAAATTGTCAATAATTACATATTCGTTCGGCTGATGAGCCAAATCATCCAAAGTAGACCAGACTACTGCTGGAATATTCTTTGCACGCAAAATTGCGCCGCAGGTGCCGCCGCCAATTCCACCAAAATAGGCGTCCACGCCGCTTTCTCGAATAGCTTCTACCAGACGCTGTACCACCGGCGCGTCGGAAGGCGTGGCCGGAGGCGCGTCCACACGGGTAATGAATTCATAAGAAATTGTTACGCCCCTTGCCGGATCGGTATATTGCTGAATCACAGCATCCACTTCAGCCATCACTTCATCTACCGTATAGCGAGGCAATATCCGCAGATCCATCACAAAAACATCTTTTCCCGGCATGACATTCGGACTGTCCACATTGGCAAATTTCTGGGTCAGCTCAAAAGTAGATGTCGGCGGATTAAACAACGGATCTGCCTCTCCAAATTTTGCTTTCAGGCGGTCTTCAATCGCCGCACCAAGGTGCATGCCGATGGAACACGCATTCACGCCCAGATGAGGCATGGAAGCATGGGCCTGTTTTCCGTTTACGGTAATTTTCAGCCATACTTGAGACTTCTCCGCAATCTCTACAAAAGCCCCGTCCGGACTTCCGCCATCCGGCACAATCGCTTCATCCTGAGGAGAAAAACGTCCCTGGTCTAACAACGCATGTAATCCGTACTTACTGCCGGTCTCTTCGTCGCTGGCAAAAAGAATCGCTAGATTGCATGTCGTCCGGATTCCCTCTTCCTGGATGATACGACAGACATGAAGAGACTCAATGACAGACTGGCTGTTATCCTCCACACCCAATCCGTAAATTCTGCCATCCTTTTGCACTGGCTCAAACGGATCGGTATTCCAAAGACTTAAGTCTCCTGTATTCACCGTATCGACATGACTGATGATCCAAAGAGTACGGCTGGTGTCTTTGGTGCCTTCATAGCGGACAAGCAAATTCCGGCGTACCCCCTCCTTCACTGCATCATCCGGCACATCGATCACTTCACAGGGAATCCCATGTGCAGTCAGCCAATTTTCAATCCATTGCATCCGGCGATACTCTCCCTCGCCGTTCATTCGGGGGTTAACAGCAGGAATCCGGCTCATAGCCATCATATCCTCCACCATTTCCTCCCGCCGCTCTTCTACCAACTGGTGCAGAAGTTTCAAATCCTTCATTCTATTCTCCCTCCTTGTCTATCTTATTATAGGAGTAGTTCCCTCCTTGTTTGGAGGGAACACGCTCTCTTCTTACTCATCAAAGAGATGACACCGTACAAAGTGCCTCGGCTCCACTTCCCTCATCACCGGGTCCTCCTTCATACAGATCTCCTTCTTGCACGAACACCTCGTATGGAAGCTGCATCCGCTTGGCAGATTCACCGGCGACGGGATCTCTCCCTCACACTTGATCTTCTTCGGCTTCATCGCCTCTTCCTCCGGCGTGATCACTGGGATCGCCGATAACAGCATCTGCGTGTACGGGTGCAGCGGCTTCTCATAAAATACCTTCGTCGGCGCTATCTCGCATATCTTCCCTAAGTACATGATCGCTATCTTCGTCGATACGTTCCTCATCACTCCCATGTCATGCGTGATGAACATATATGTCAGCTTCCTCTCATCATGAAGCTTCATCAGCATGTTCAGGATCTTCGCCTGGATCGATACGTCCAGCGACGACGTCGGCTCATCCAGGATGATAAACTTCGGGTCGCTGCACAGCGCTCTCGCTATCGATACCAGCTGCCTCTCTCCTCCTCCGATTGAGTTCGGCG
Source organism: Hominifimenecus sp. rT4P-3 (assembly GCF_051055405.1). Lineage (GTDB taxonomy): Bacteria > Bacillota > Clostridia > Lachnospirales > Lachnospiraceae > Pseudolachnospira. Next base: position 2,705,995 of record NZ_CP167068.1, read on the forward strand.
ACTTATACATAAACTCCGGCGGCAGCTCTACCATCTCCAGGATCTCTAAGATCTTGTCTTCTATCTCATTCTTCGGCACGATGTTGTGCACCTTCAGCGGCAGGCTTAAGATCTGCTTCACATCCTGATAGGGGTTTAACGATGAGCCTGGGTCCTGGAATACGATCTGTGCGTTCCTGCGAAACTCCTTGCTTCTTCCTTTCGTCTTCTTCGTGATCGTCTCTCCGTTGAAGATCAGCTCTCCGTCCGTCTGCTGGTACATTCCCATTACCGTGTACGCGATCGTGCTCTTCCCGGATCCTGACTCTCCCACAAGGCCCATCACTTCTCCTTCCGAGATCGTAAAGTTCACTCCGTCTACCGCTCTTACATACCGGTCTTTTCCTACTGCAAAGTACTGCTTCAGGTCTTTTGCCACCAGGATCTCTTTACTCATCTCCTTCACCCCCTTCCTTTCTCTCTTCCTCTGCCTTTCCGGCTTCTTCTGTACTCACCTCCGGGCTCTTCCCGCTTCCTTCCGCTGCCTTCTCTCCATATCGGAAGCACGCTACCTCATGCTCCGGCGAGACCTCTGCCATTCCTGGTCTCTCTTCTCGGCAGATATCCATCGCATGCGGGCATCTCGGACAGAATCGGCATCCTTTCGGCGGGTTCACATAGTCCGGCACATATCCGTAGATTCCTGCCGACAGCCCTCCTCCCGATAACCTCGGCGCGCAGCTTAACAATCCCTGCGTGTATGGATGGCACGCATTGTCGAACAGATCCTGCGTCCGGCATGTCTCGATGATGTTTCCTCCGTACATGATATAGATCCGGTCTACCAGCTGTCTCGCTACTCCTAGCGAGTGCGTGATCATGATCAGCGATCTCTTCTTTTCTTCTACCAGCTCGTGCAGCATCGATAGGATCTGGTCCTGGATCGTTACGTCCAGCGCTGTCGTCGGTTCATCTGCGATTAAAAGGTCCTTCGTCGTCACCATCGCCGATGCGATACAGATTCTCTGTCTCATTCCACCTGACAGCTGGTGCGGATAGCTTCCTAGGATTCTCTCCGGGTCCGACAGCATTACGTTTGTGATCGCTTCTTTCGCTACTTCTTCCAGTTTCTTTTTGTCTGCGCCTGGATACTGCCCCGAATACTTGATGATATCCGTTAGCTGCTTTCCTACCGTAAACACCGGGTTTAACGCCGACATCGGCGACTGCGAGATCATCGATACTCCTTTTCTCCGCAGCTCCAGGATCTCATCTTTACTCATCGTCAGCGTGTCTTTTCCGTGGAACAGAATCTTTCCGTTTGGCACATGGATCAGGTCTTTCGCCAGTACTCCCATGATCGTTTTCATCGTGGTCGTCTTCCCGCATCCCGATTCTCCTACCAGTCCCACTTTTTCCGCCTGGTTTACGTGCAGGTTGATGTGGTCCACTACCTGCGAATATCCACGGTATGTCTTATACCAGATGGAGAGGTCTTCGATGCTCAGTACTCTTTCCGCCATCTTAGTGCCCTCCTTTATCAAACATGTCACGGATTCCGTCTCCTAAGAAGTTGAATCCCAGGATTACAAACGCTACTCCCGCTGCCGGGAAGATCGTCATCCACCATACGTCCGGCATCAGCGACGCTCCGTCTGAGATCATCTGCCCAAACGCCGGCGTCGGCGGCTGCTCTCCTAATCCTACGAAGCTTAACGACGCTCCCATCAGGATTACCCACCCTACGTCTAACGCCATCTTCGTGAAGATCGGCGACAGGCAGTTCGGCAGGATCTCTTTAAACAGGATGTGCGCTTTCGACGCTCCTATCATCTCCGCGTTCTTCACAAAGTATTCCTCTGAGATCGACGACGCGTTTCCATACACCAGTCTCGTGTACCACGGCCACCACATGATCGTTACCGCAAGCATCGAGTTCATCATGTTCGGCTTTAGGATCGATGCGATACAAAGCGCAAGGATCAGCGACGGCACCGATAAGAAGATATCCGATATCCGCATGATCACCGCGTCGATCTTCGTTCCATGGTAATATCCTGCGATCAGTCCCAAAATCGTTCCCACCGGCACCGAGATCGCAAGCACCACCACGCTCATGATCAGCGCTCCTCGGAATCCGTACAGCACTCTCGAGAATACGTCTCTTCCCATCTGGTCCGTTCCGAAGAAATGCTCCATACTCGGCGGCAGGCTTGCGTTCGCATAGTCCACAAAGCTTCCGATGCTTTCCGGGTACGGCGCTATCACCTCCGCAAATACCGCGAAGAAGATCGATACCAGCACCAGGATCAATCCGAATACCGACAGCTTGTTTCTTGTGAATTTATATCGATAGATCTTTAAGTTCTCTTTCGTCGAGGGAGACAGCAGGCCCTTCTTCTTTTTCGTTTCTGAAGTCTTTTCCACTATTTGCCTCCTATTCTCATGCGGGGATCCAGGGCCGCTATGATCAGGTCTACCGCCAGATTTACGATAAAGAAGAGCACCCCTATGATCAACACTACCGCGCAGATTGCGTTTAAGTCTTTGTTTAACATCGCGTTGATTCCGTATCTCGAAATCCCCGGCCAGTTAAAGATCTTTTCTACCAGAAACGCATTTCCAAGCAGCGACGCAAAGTCCATTCCGATTACCGTTACTGCCGACGTCGCCGACGGACGCAGCAGATATTTCTTCGTCAATACTCCTCCCGGCAGTCCATGGCCCGTGGATACCGCCATGTATTCTCTCGTCGAGTTGTCTACCATCGACGAACGCAGCACACGCGCATCCTGTACGATCGGCCCGATCGCAAGCGACAGCGCCGGCAGCAGCAGATGCAGAAAGGCATCCCATGCCACGGAAAACTGGCCTGTCAGCAGACCGTCCAACACAAAGAGTCCTGTGATATGCGTCGGCGGCGCCATACTGCTGCTTAAGCGCCCTAACACCGGGATCACCGGCACCACATATCCGAACAAGAGCAGCAGCAGCACTCCCACTACGAATGCGGGAAGCGCCACGCCTATGTAGGAAAATATCCGGATGATTCCATCGATCCAGGTATTCTTGTGCTTTGCCGCAAGGATTCCCAATATAAAAGAGCCTCCCACGATAAGAACACCAGTCAATAAGATCAATTCCAACGTAGCGGGGAAAAACTGAACGACATCATCTACTACGGCGCGCTTGGTGATAAAGGAGTTTCCAAAGTCCCCCTGGACTACACGGCCCAGCCACTTCACGTACTGTACCGGCAGCGGGTCATAAAGGTTCATCTCCTGGCGCAGCGTTTCTTTCGCTGCCTCCGACGCACGGCTTCCCAGGGCAATGGTCGCTACGTCTCCGGGAACGACCCGGGCGATCGTAAAGATCAGGATCGACGTTCCCAGCAGCACGAAGATTCCCATGAATATCCGCTTTAATAAGAATTTTGCCATTGCGTTTTATCCCTCCTTTCCTTTCTCACAATCTTGTAGAAGCCTCTGAACAATAAATATATCCATTTCCGCTAAATCCCTCCCTTGCTTTCTTCTTGGCTTGTTTAAACACAGTGTATCTTATATAACAAAGTGGCGAAAATACCTTCCGCCACATAATTCTCTTTTCGCAAGTCTCCATCGTCATTCTTTAACACTGTCCGCATGTTCCAGTATTCGTTTTCTTATCCCAGACCGCTCAAAATAATTCTGTTTTTTTCTCTTTTAACCGCAATATTTTCTTTCCATATCACACATTTTAAATGATTATACAGTCTTTCTTCAATGTATGGCAAGTACAAATATGAAAACTTTTTTTGTCTTTTAAATACAAACGCTTTTCTATCGCTTTCTTTTATTTATTTTTTTGTCATATTTTCTATTTTTTTAATATAATCCTCTTGCTCTCATAATTAAAATTAAGCCTGATTGGCATATTTCATCATAGAGGCCAATCAGGCTTTGGGAGAATGATTCCAGTCCTCCCTTCTCGTCAGATCGGAATCATGAGAACAGGCGCTGTTTACTCTCCAAGCTCATGTAAAAACAGACCGCTGCGCAACTTTGGCTCAAACCACGTAGATTTCGGCGGCATCGTATTTCCAGAATCCGCAATATCCATCAACTCGTCCATTCCCGTCGGGTACATGCTGAACGCTACAGCCATCCCGCCGTCTACCAGACGCTCCAATTCCGTAACGCCACGGATTCCACCGATAAAGTCAATACGCGAATCTTTTCTGGGATCGCCAATACCAAGGATCGGCGTTAACAAATTTTCTTGAAGAATGGAAACGTCCAAGCTGCGGACCGGATCCTTCTCGTTGAAACTTTCTGGCCTTGCTTCCAGCAAATACCACATCCCGTCCAAATACATCCCAAAAGTATGGCGGCGCTCCGGACGGCAATGCTCCCCCAAATACTGGAATACTTTAAATTTCTCTTGAACCTTCTCCAAGAAGGCCTCCTGAGACAACCCATTCAGATCACAGACCACCCGGTTATAATCCAAAATGTGAAGCTCCTCGCTTGGAAATGCCACTGCCAAAAAGTAGTTAAATTCTTCTGTTCCATCAAAATCCGGCTTTTGTTCCCGACGGCGCAGCCCAACTTTAACCGCGGACGCCGCCCGGTGATGACCGTCTGCAATGTAGAAATCCGGTATCTCCTGAAACGCGCGCTCCAGCTCTTTTACCGTTTCCTCACAAGAAATCACCCATACCGTATGACGTACGCCGTCCTCCGCCGTAAAATCATACTCCGGCTGATGGTTTGCCATCCACTCCCGCGTCAAATGAGATAATTCTTTGGAGGAACGATAAGTTAGAAAAATAGGTCCTGTATTCGCATTACAAGTATCCACATGGCGAATCCGATCCTCTTCTTTTTCCGCACGGGTCAGTTCATGCTTTTTAATTCGGTTTTCCAAATAGTCATCGATAGAAGCGCAGCCAACGATCCCCGCCTGAGAACGTGCTCCCATAATCTGGCGATAAATATAGTAACAATTTGCTTCTTCTTTTAGATAAACGCCATCTTCGATCATCTGCTTTAAGTTCGAAGCAGCTTTTTCATAAACTGCGTCCGAATACAGATTCACTGATGGTTCCAAATCTATCTCCGCTTTATCTACATGCAGGAAAGAATAAGGATTTCCTGCCGCCATCTGGCGAGCTTCCTCGCTGTTCATCACGTCATACGGTAATGCCGCCACCTTTGCTGCCACTTCTTTTTCCGGCCGTAACGCGGCAAAAGGTCGAAATACTGCCATGATCGATTCCTCCTTTTCTCTCTATATGAATCCTTTTCTAAAATTCCATTCCATAAATCCCAACAGAACTCCCTATTGAACGCAAAACCGTCTTACAATATGTTCCACGATTTCCTCTCCAATATGCTCCTGAGCCTCGGCTGTAGAAGCTCCTATATGAGGCGTAACAGAAACCTTCGGATGAGAACACAGACGAAGGTTCTTTACCGGTTCTTCCTGATAAACATCCAGGCCAGCAGCTGCTACCTTCCCGTTTTCCAAAGCTTCCAGAAGCGCCTCTTCATCGACCAATACGCCGCGCGCTGTATTGATAATGCATACTCCATCTTTCATCTTTGCAATATTTTCTTGGTTAATCAATGGCTGTGCATCTTTCCCCGCAGGTAAATGCAGCGAGATGAAATCTGCTTCTGCCAACAATTCATCCATGGATACCCAAGAATATTCTTCCGCTTCTACTTTTGGACCGCTCCGATTGGTATAGATCACTTTCATGCCAAGAGCTTTCGCCCTTTTAGCCGTCTCTGCTCCAATCCTGCCAAATCCAATCAAACCCAAAGTTTTTCCGTAGATTTCTACACCCGTACAAGCCTTTTTCTCCCAGGCTCCGTTACGCATGCTTACATTGGCAAATGCCAGGTTCCTAGCGACTGCGAACAAGTGTCCAATGGCCAACTCTGCCACAGAAGCGCTGCTGGCGTTCGGCGTATTTTTTACCTCGATTCCCTTTTCGTTCGCATAGGACACATCAATATTATCGACCCCCACGCCGCCGCGGATAATCAGTTTCAACCTTCCGGTCTCTGCCGCCGCGTCCAATACCGGCTTTCTTACCTTCGTCGCTGAGCGCACTACCAGCGCATCAAACGTTTTTACCTGCTCCGCCAAAGCTTCCGGCTCGAAAAACTGAGTGACAACCTCAAAACCCAGCTCTTCCAGACGCTTTACCGCACTTTTGGCCATTCCGTCCGTCACTAGAATACGAATCATGGTGTCCCTCCTCAATGTTTTTTCTCAAAGTCCTTCATAAAGTCGACTAATGATTCCACGCCTTCTATCGGCATCGCATTGTAAATGCTGGCCCGCATACCGCCTACCGTTCGATGCCCTTTCAGATTTTCAAAACCAGCTTCTTTCGCTGCCTTTACAAATGCAGCGTCCAATTCCTTATCCCCAGTCACAAAAGGCACATTCATCAACGAACGGTCTTCCGGTACTACAGTTCCATGGAATAAGCTGCTTTGATCCAGATAATCGTAAAGGATTTTCGCCTTTTTCTCATTATGCTCCTTCATCGCTGCAAGGCCGCCGCGGCGTTTCAGCCATTGGAACACTTTTCCGCAGATATAAATCCCATAGCAGTTAGGCGTATTGTACAGAGAGCCCGCATCCGCATGAATCTTATAGGTCAGCATAGTAGGCGTGCCTGGCAATCCTTCCTCCGGAATTAAATCCTCGCGAATAATCACAATAACCATTCCAGCAGGCCCAATATTTTTCTGTACACCGCCGTAGATCAAGCCATACTTGGTCACATCCACCGGCTCGGATAAAAAGCAGGAAGAGACATCCGACACCAAAATTTTCCCTTTGGTGTTTGGCAGTTTCTTATATTTGGTTCCATAAATGGTATTGTTTTCACAAATGTATACATAATCCGCATCCTCGCTGATCGGAAGATCCGAACAATCTGGGATATAGGAATAGGTCTTATCTTCAGAACTTGCAATCTTGTTGGCTTTTCCATATTTGGCTGCTTCCTGAAAGGCTTTCTTTGACCACTGTCCCGTAACAATATAATCCGCCACACGATTTCTCATCAGATTCATCGGAATCATGGCAAACTGCTGGGAAGCCCCTCCTTGTAAAAACAAAACTTTATAATTATCTGGAATACCCATCAAGTCTCTCAGATCTGCCTCAGCCTCATCTAAAATCCCCTGAAAAACCGCGGAGCGATGGCTCATTTCCATCACAGACATCCCACATCCACGGTAATTTAGCATTTCTTCCGCCGCTTCTTTTAAGACTTCTTCTGGTAATACCGCGGGTCCTGCTGAAAAATTATAAATTCTGTCGTTACCCATTTCGATTCCTCCCATCTTTCTTGAAAGCGCGCACACTTTATTGAATATTTTACTGTTTTTGTTTTATCTTCCCTCTACTCATTTTTATAGATTTATTTTAACGATAGTTTTTCCTCTTTTCCATATAGCCGTTCTACAAATTCCCAACTTTTTTTTGTAGACAATATACGACAACCATACTTCTATATACTTTTTATATATAAGGTTAAAGAATTTGGCTTGGCGGAATTTCCTATTGAAGAATAAAGAATTTCGCTCTGCGAAATTCTTCGCCTGCGGCGGGGCAGCTTTGCTGCCATCTTCCATTCCGCCGCAGTACCCTCGCTTCGCTGGGGCAGACCCTGCGATCCTTAGCGGAGCGTTTTTTTATTCTATAGGAAATTTCAGCGAAATTTCCTATAGAATAAAAAAGAAAGCCTTACGGTTTTGTGGCAATCGCCACCGCAAAACCGTAAGGCTTTCTCTTTCTTTCCATCCTCTCCCTCTCAAAACAGCGTTACGCATCCTCCCGTGCAGTCAAGTCCGCAGTCCAAGAAGACATCCGAATCCCATTTCGAAAAGAAATTCCGACATTATAATAAGTCTTTTCATCAATCTGAATCAACGTCTCTGTGCCAGAGTATACGCCGTCTTTTGAACGATAGGTGGAAATAATGCTGTCTCCCACGATCTCAAATGTCCCTGTCAATGTTCCCAGTTCCGGATTGGAAGACTCCCACCGCAGCGTCATGTTAGAAGACGTCGGAGAAATGGTATAGATATTTGTAAAGCGAGTCGGCTGTTCCGTCAAAACCTCCATGAAGCCTTGCAGGGACCATTTGTCTTCCCGGCGGATCACTTGCACCTCGCCAGCCAAAGCCGATGCGCCCCCTTCCTCATCATAATAGATTCCCGAAGCTTTCCATCCCATCGTCCGATAAAAATATGTATGCTTCACGTTACCTCCTCCATGCTTCCTTCAAAGCCATCGACTTCGTATTTTCACGCTCTATTATAGCGGAACTTCTTCCTTTACGCTACTAGAAATCGATGTTTTCTCAAAAATTCTTTTCCAGTCCACATGGAGGAGCGAATTTGCAAAATCTCCTTTGATTTACGGCTAATATTCCTTGTTTTTAGGATAGGATTCATGATGGATCTATTCTATTTTTACATTTATAATATTTTTATAAAACACCTATATTTTAAAATTGTACTTTTATCTGAAAAAGGAGGATTTCTCTATGGAAGAAAAAAGAACTACTTACTTCCTGGATGGGCTAGAAGAAAATCTTCTTCTCGTCCCACTGATTGCTAGTATTTTTCTAGTTATCTTGGACTTTATTCTTGGCTTTATCCTTGGTGCTACCGCACCGATAACGTTATTCTGCCAACAGTTATCCTATTATTTATTCGCCTGGTATATCTCGATCGTGCTTGGTGTTACCATTAAAAAACGAATGTATCTAGTAGTAGACATCTTTTCCAAAATGTTCCCCAAAAGGCTTCAAAGGGGTGTCGCTATTATCAACGAACTTTTTGAACTCATTGCTATTTGTGTATTCCTATTTGTCAGCTTCCAAGTTGTCGGTAAATATGTAGGCGTGGTCAATGAGAATGCCAATCACATTCCCCTCATTATCGCCTACGCCTCTCTTATTCCTGGATTCACCATTGCTTTTATTCGGAAGATAGAACGCTTTGTCAAGGAGGGAATAAAATCATGATACCAATGTTTCTAATCCTATACTTTGGTTTAATGCTCCTTTTCGGTACGCCTCTGATATACACGATTGTGATCGCTGTACTTTCTATTCCCATATTCTTTGGCACTAGTACGTTAGAATTGACCACTATGGTCGAGGCATTTGTGCAAGGCTCTATTAATACGAATACAGGCCTTACGATTCTTCTCTTCATTCTTGCCGGGGAGCTGATGAGCCGTGGCCAACTGACCGAAAGGATTTTTAATGTTTTCGCGTACTTTCTCGGCAAAAAGAAAGGCTTTATGCCCATCCTTTCCATTGCAACTTGTATGTTTTACGGCGCTATCTCCGGTTCAGGCCCCGCTACTACCGCCGCCGTAGGTGCTATGTGCTATCCAATGCTGGTACAGATGGGATATGATCGAATTTTTTCTGCAGCTATTCTTGTAACTGCAGGATGCCTGGGTATGGTCATTCCGCCTTCTGTCCCCCTGACCGGCGTAAATGCACTTTCCGGCGGCCTCGATCTTACCGTACTGTATGCGGTTTCCGCCGTCGTCGGTGTGGTCGCTGGTTTCTTGATTATACTCTATGCTTATTTCTACTGTTTGCGTAAAGGAAATGGGGATCAAAAAAAGATCAATGCCTGGGTAGATAGTCTTCGTTCTCGTGGTTTCGCCTCTATTATAAAAGAAAGCATCTGGGCGCTTCTAACACCTGTAATCATTCTTGGTTCCATTTTTTCTGGTCTTGCAGATACCGCTGAAGCCGCTGCACTTTCTCTCATTTATGCAGTCTTTGTCAGCCTATTCATCTATAAGACCTCCACCTTCAAAGATGTCATAAAAACGTTGAAAAAGAGCGCCATCAATGGTGCGCCTATGCTAATCATGCTTTCTTTCGCACAGGTTTTCAGCACCGGCCTTGCCGCTACCAACTTAGCCAATGTACTGACGAATGGCATCTTGGGCAACAACATGTCTCCTACCATTCTCATGTGTACATTCTGCATCCTGATGTTAATCATGGGTTGTGTAAATGGTTTAAACTGGATTCAGCTTCTGCCTTTACTCTTCCCGATCATGGTACAGACTGGCTTGGAACCCTTTACTTGCTGTGTCGCTCTCGTTTTAACACAGGCCATTGGCCTTTGTACCCCTCCAATTGGCCTTTGCCTCTTTGTCATGCAGCCTATGGCAAAATGCTCTATCGGGGAACTTGGAAAAGCGATGTTACCGTATCTCGCCATTCTGGTCATTCTCGTATTTATCCTGGTCCTTTGTCCCGGCTTATTTGAAGTTTTTACGGCAAACGGATACGTTCCTGGTATAAATGGTTAAAGAACGCAAAACGATATCAAAAACGCCTCCCGCCCCTCTTTGGCGGGAGGCGTTTTTGATATCGTGTAGGATTTCTTTCTATATTATTTTCTTGTGCTTTTCTTAAAATTAGGCTATACTTTTTCTATACTTTTTAGGTAAACGCAAACAAGCTTAGCGAGTTTCGCAAATGCCTATTATACTTTCTGTTGAAAGGAGACGAAGCTTCCCGCTGGCAAAGACATTCTCTATCCTAACTGCCAACGAAAAGCCAGGATATATGAATATGTCGAATCATATCCTTGCAACTTGCAGGCATCTTGTCTTTTCTTTGTGTAATGCCATTCCGAATTCTCATCCCTGCTGGGAATTCATGTATATTCTGCACGGCAGCTGCGAATTTTCTTGCGGGTTGGCGAAGGAAACCTTGTATGCCGGAGACTTGTGTATTATTGCGCCTCATACCATACATATGTTTAATCACCAAGAAGAGCACACAGATATCTTAAACCTGCTTCTATCGGCAGATTCCGTTTCTACCGAAAATATTCCAGCGGAAGCAAGATATTTTTGCGGAAGTTATCAGACATACCTTCCCTTCCTTTGCAATGGTTTAGAATTGATGGAATCCGAATCATGGGGCAGCAAGGAGCAGAAGGAGTTGATGCAGTATCATCAAGTGCAGCTATTCTGTATTCTTTTTCAAGATATTCTAAAAAAGAATCTCTGCCATTTCCATCGTTTTGAACAAAATACGCTGGTATCTGAAGTCTTTGCCTATGTAAAAGCGCACTACAATGATGACATATCGCTTATCCAGCTTTCCAAAAAGTACTTTATTAGCCCATCTTATTTAAACAAGCTATTTCGGAAATATGCCAATGTCCCTCCTTTTGAGGCGATCATCCGTTGCCGACTGTACCAGGCGGCTCTACGCTTAGTCGATACACAGGAAAGCATCCAGCAGATTGCTTTTCAGTGCGGCTATAACAATGTCGCCGTATTCACCAAGCTTTTTACCCAGAGAAACCACTGCTCTCCCAGAGAATATCGCAGGCGGTACTCTCGACTGTTTCAAAAAGAAATCTATTCCTCTCCTTCCCAAGATTACGACGTGCTGCTAAAACGTCGAATCCTGTAACTCGTTTCAAGAAACTTTTTATTTGTTGTCTTCTTCATAATAAACTGCCAGCGCATCCCGCAAAAAATCCGTAGCGCCGGGAGCGATCTGGTCATAATAAGCGCGGAAACGTTCGTCCGCCGCATACATCTCCCCCATGTTTCGATGCGCTTCCTTGGAATAAATCCCATCCGGCCAGAACAGGCAAAGCCATTTCCGGTGCAGCTCGCAGACCTCCATCGCCAAAGGCCCTGCCGGATTGCCGGTCTCTACGGCCTGGCGCAGCAAATCTTTTATCGCCTCTTCCAACTGCCTTTGCTCTTTCCACTGTTCTTCACTCATACTGCCAAATTTCTCATTTGCCGCTTCCATGGTTTCCTCGCCAAAGTTTTCCCTTAGCTCTTTTCCATACGTTTCTTCATTTTCCTGGAGCATCCTCCGTTTGAAACCCTCAAATTTCTCTTCATCTCTCATAACAACTTCTCCTTTCAGAGAACGGATAGTGTGGTTGACATTGGCAATCAACGCCTCCAACCGTTCTTTTTTTTGCTGTAAGGCAAGCAAATGGCCCTTCAACGCTTGCTCCTGGTCAAACTCCGACGATGCCAAAACATTCCGAATTTCTTTCAGGCTCATCTCCAATTCCCGGAAAAAAAGGATCTGCTGCAAGCGGTCCACTTGAGCCTGAGCGTAAAGGCGGTATCCTCCCTCGCTTACTCTCTCCGGTTTCAACAATCCAATTTCATCATAATACCGTAAAGTACGGGGGCTAACGCCAGATATCGCCGCCAACTGGCTTACTGTGTATTCCATTTTCTCACCTCCAAAATCAGTATAAGGGTTTCCGCAACGGCAAAGTCAAGTGCTATTTTCTTTTAATCATAAAAAAATTTTTCTCAGCCTCTTTACAATGTAAACTTATATTTAATATATGTTGACATTATCTTATTCTCCTTCTATACTAGACCAAAAGAGAACAATACTTTAAGAATCTGAGGTAATCAAGCATGAAACTCGTCACAGATCTAAAACAAAAAATACTGGCTGGCGGCGAAATCTCCCGTTCCGAAGCCCTTGCCTTACTGGAAGTCCCCCTCGAAGAGCTGACCGCCGCAGCAGATGAAATTCGCAAAAATCAGTGCGGCAACGCTTTTGATTTATGTACCATTGTCAATGGGAAATGCGGCAAATGTTCCGAAGACTGCAAATATTGCGCCCAAAGCTCCTACTATTCTACCGCCTGCGAAGAAACGTATCCCCTTCTTCCGGCGGAAATTATCGTAGCCGAGGCCAAGCGAAACGCCGAGCGCGGCGTACTGCGCTATTCGATCGTTACCTCCGGAAAGCGCCTTTCCGATCCGGAGATCAATCAAATGTGCGAAACCATTCGGGCCATAAAAAAAGAGACCTCCATTGAGGTCTGCGTCTCTTTCGGCCTTTTAAATGAAGAGCAGTTTCGCCGTCTCCAAAAGGCCGGCGCTTCCCGGGTGCACTGTAACTTAGAATCTTCTCCCCGCTATTTTCCTGAGGTCTGCACCACCCACACCTATGAAGAAAAAATCGAGACGTTAAAAGCAGCTAAACGCGCCGGTCTTTCCATCTGTTCCGGCGGAATTCTCGGCCTGGGCGAGACGCCGGAAGATCGAATCGATTTGGTTTTGACCGCCCGCGAATTGGGCGTAACATCGCTTCCGGTCAATTTGCTAAATCCGATTCCCGGAACCCCTTACGAGCACAATCAACCGCTTACCAAGGAGGAAGCCTGCCGTTTCATCGCTATCTTTCGCTTCCTGATACCCCGTGCCTCCATCCGTCTGGCCGGAGGCAGAGGGCTGCTAAATGATCAGGGACGTTCCTGCTTTCAAAGCGGCGCCAACGCGGCTATCTCCGGAGATATGCTAACCACCGCGGGCATCTCCATCGAAACAGACCACGCGCTATTGGCCGGCCTTGGCTACCGCGTACAACTTCCGGAAAGTGAAACGATGTCGTCCAGGTCTTCCGGCTTTTGATTACATGCGCGGATACAAAAACCATCTTCCCCATTGCCTTCCAGAATGCTGACACCTCCGTTATAAAGCTTTGTCTTTCCTGTTCCAACTGCAAAATCGGAAAGCCCGGCCAGCAACACGTTGATCGCCGCCCCGTGGGACACAACCGCAGCGGCGGCGTCATTCTTTGCGGCAATTTTAAAAATCGCCTGTTTCATCCGCTCTAGCACCTCAGAAAAAGGCTCCATTCCGCCGGCATCTTCGCTTGCCGATAAAGAAAAATAACTGCTCCGATCGGAAACGCACTTTCCAGAAAATTCTCCCAGATCGCGTTCGATCAACTCCGGCATCACCCGTACATCCTCCGGAGTTAGGCCTGCCCATGCTGCAATCTCCTTCCCTGTATCCACCGCTCTTTGCAGCGGACTGGTATAGACCGCCGTAATGCCCCGTCCTGCCAGAGCCTTCCCGCACGCTTTGGCCTGGGTGATACCCGCGTCATTTAAGGGGACGTTCTCTCTACCCTGGAAACGCATTTGCCGGTTCCAATCGGTCTCCCCGTGACGAATCAAATAAATTTTCATAATCTCCTTCGCTATCTCTTCGCTTTCCGGTATCCAGCGTCGATGGCCTCTTGTTCCGTATGGAAAATAACCAAATTTTTTGAGTCTGCCATTTCTTCGTAAGCCGCCTGGCCAGGACAATGGTACACCTTGGACCGCGAATTTCCCCTGATTTCTACCTGGGTGTGATCGGACTCTGATTCCGCGCCGCTCTCTAACCTGCTCTCTCCGGTTGCATAGTCAATCTGAATTCCCGGCTGTACATTATAGACAAACACATGGAAACAAATGCCTTCGCCCGCGTCTTCCACCGAGTACGCTTCCATTTGCACTCCTTTTGCCAACAGATCGTCTCCTTCAAAAACCGGCGTCACCCGGTAAAGCACATGGAAATCGGTTTCCTTTACATAGTCCGCAACCATGTTCTCAAAAGGGAGCATCCCCTCCACATTCATATACCGCGTTCCCGTTATCAGATTCTTTTCATTTGCATTCTCCGCCGTCAACTGGTAACCAATCAAATGGCAGCGGTTATATAAATATTTTCCCTCTACAATATCATACTTTGCCGTGTGCCACCCTGTGGGTTTTACCCGCCCAATGTTTCCCCGTTCTTCCACCGGCATTAAATCCTGACCGACATTGGCGTAGGCGCTCCCGCATCTTCCCATGGCGTCCAGCTCGCTATATTGCTCAAAGGAATCTTCCGTCATCTCATCTTCCTCAAAATCCGGTTGATTTCCTTCCAGTACTACGTATGGCTCTCCGCTATATTCCGGAATTTCGGAAATAGAAAAAAATTTTTCTTCATCCGGATCCTGGATGGCCCGCGAAGAAACCTCTTTCGACTCATATCCCTGTTCTTGATCGTTTTGCAGAGATAGTCCCGCCGGTTTACAGGCAGCGATAAAGATGCAGCAAATCAGAAATAGCGCAAGGAAAGAGCTCCTTTGTGCTTTCTTCATATCCTTTCCGCCTTTACATAAAATTCTTCCGTAATCTTTTCATGAGAGACGCCTGAAAACTCCTGCGCCTCTACTTTTTTCCACTGAGACAAGTCCAAATCCAGGTAAAAATCCGCCGGATATTTTCGATTCCACCAAAAGACAAGGAGCCCTTCCAGTTTTTCCTGAACCGGCTCCAAGCATTCCGTCTCCACCAGACAGTAGTCCCCTTGACCGGCCTTTCCCACAAAATCAGGATCAACCGCAATCTCGACTTGCTCCAAAGCGCCATATACCGGATAAGAGTACGAGTTCATCCATACTTTTTTCCCTCTGCAAATCCGCCCGATTCTATCCGTCACGGCTAAATCACGGCTTTGGCGCCTGTGATTAAAAAGCATCCCCCTGCTTTCATCTAAACAAACAATCGCAATCATTGAAAAAACTTCCTTCAAATCACAGTAAAAGCAAAGCTATTCCTGCAGCATCCGAATGGAGCTTGTCACCCGCTCATAATCCACTTTCACTTGCTGAAACGCCGGTTCAATATCCTCTCCATATTCATGGCGGTCTCTCAACACATCCGACAGTACGCTGGCGGAATGGTAGAGGATGGTGATCGAAAGATTCTGACTGATTCCCTTCAAGGTATGAGCCGCCCGGAAAGCCTCTTCTATATTTTTCTCTTCCAAAGAGCTGCAAAGCAATGCATAGCTCGGATCATTCAGCACCTTAAGCAAAAATTTTTGAATTCTTTCATCGGTTCTCAAACGCCCCGCCACATCTTCATAATCGGCTCCCATCGCGTCATAACATTCTTTTACCGTCATCTTACAACCGCTCCTTTTCTTCCAATTTCTAATCGTCCCGCATGAACCCTTATTTTAAAAGCTCTTCCGGCGTTCCGCTCCAAAAGCGATAGCCATTCCGTCCTCCACGTTTTACGGCATACATCGCTTCATCCGCTCGATTGAATAAAGTCTCATAATCCTCGCCGCCCTTTGCGGAACAAGCGATTCCCATGCTAATCCGCACTTCACATTCCTTATAAGTTCCGCACACATTCTCAAAAATTCGTTTTACCGGCAGTTCCACCTTGTCTCGATATTCCAGAAAGACAACGAACTCGTCTCCGCCCATACGGACAGCCAAGTCTGTGCTTCGGATACTTCTTTTTACCGTATCCGCCACATACTTTAGCACTTCGTCGCCAAACCAATGCCCATACTGGTCATTGATCTGCTTAAAATTATCAATGTCAAAAAAGATCAGCGCACAATTTTTCCCATCCTGTTCCGATAAAAGCAGAGAAATCTGGCGTTTTGCCGCTTTATGATTTAGCAGTCCGGTCAAAGAATCATGATCCGCTCGCATCTGAAGATCCTGAACTTTCTCCACTTCATCCTGGATATCTACGATCTTCCCGATAGCGCCCTCATATTCCGGCGTTTCCTTGTCTACCCACAAGGAACGGCAGATCACCTTGCTCCACCGCTTCACGCCATTGATATTTAAGAGATATTTTTTCTCTATCACCGGCTTCTCCGGAGTCGTATTCTTCAACTGTTCCAGCAGATGTTCAAAGTCTTCCTTGCAAAACATCTGGCTCCCAAATACGCTCTCCCTCGGATTTAAGATGGTTTCTGGAAGTCCAAGATACTTCGCTCCCCACTCGGAAAGAATCATCACTTCCGGCACCGTCGCCACATATTCAAATTGAATTTCCTGGGACAGCGCCGCGAAAAACTGGTATTTCATCCGCTCGTGTTCCAACAGTCGAAGCGATTTTTCCGATATATCCACTTTTCCGCTCTCCATCATCCGTTCCACAGAATCCAACACTTCATTCTCCGAATGATGCCCTAGAGAGACCACGTTCAATTCTTTTTTTAAAGTCGCTTCGATATCCGTCAAGCATTCCAGCAAGAGTGGGTTGAACGTTCCACACTCGCCGTTTAGGATCATCTGCACTGCCTTTTCATGGGAAAAAGCATCCTTATAGACGCGTTTACTGGTCAGCGCATCATAGACGTCCGCCAAAGCTACCACTTGCGCGGCAATCGGAATCTCCTCTCCTTTTAGACCATCCGGGTATCCCCTGCCGTCATAGCGCTCGTGGTGCCACCGGCAAATCTGGTACCCATACTGAATCAAAGGCTCCTTCCCCCGGAACGGAATGCAGCTCAAAATTCGGGCGCCTTCCTCCGAGTGAGTTTTCATCACCGCAAACTCTTCCTCGGTTAATCTGCCCGGCTTATTCAGAATCTCCGATGGCACCGCAATTTTTCCAATATCGTGAAGAGCGGACGCATTACAAATCAGAGAGACGTCCTTTTGAAACGCGGCATACCGATCTGTTTTTTCAAAAAGCCTCTTTAACAGCAATTCGGTAAAGGTATAAATGTGGAGCACGTGCAGGCCGCTTTCCCCATTTCGAAATTCCACCAGATTGGACAAAATTTCAATCATCAAACGATTGTCTTTTTCTTTTTCATATACTTGATCCACAACAATCTGAGACAACCTTTGCTGCTTTGCCGCAACCATAATGGTGCTGGAAACGCGGCGCTGTACAATTCGTTCGTCAAAAGGCCTGCTGATATAATCCCACACTCCCAGATCATACGCTCGTTCCACATACGTGGGAACCGTCTCGGCGGAAATCATAATGACAGGAATATTTTTGATCCAGCCATTCTTATTCATGACCGCCAGCATTTCAAAGCCATCCATCACAGGCATTACAATATCTAAGAGTATCAGGCAGATTTCATGGGCGTGATTATGTAGAATCGCCACCGCTGCCATTCCATTTTCCGCCTCGATAATATCAAAGTCGTTGGAAAGCATATCCGCCAACAGAGAACGGTTGATTTCTGAATCGTCTACAATCAAAATTTTTTTATCGGAACTCACAAATATACTTCCTTTCTAGACTAAGAAAACGTTCTTCTTTCTCCCAATCATTCCAAATATTTTTTTAGTATATGATTCAGTCGTTCCACATCAATCGGCTTCGCAATATGTTCATTCATTCCGCAGTCTAAGCAACGCTGGATATCGTCGGCAAAAGCATCCGCCGTCATCGCCAGAATCGGCAGTTTTGCGTCTGAACGTTCCAAAGCACGAATTGCCTTTGCCGCCTCGTAGCCGCTCATCACAGGCATCCGTATATCCATCAAAATAAGATCATAGAAGCCAATCGGAGATTTTTCAAACAGATCAACGCAAACCTGTCCATTCTCCGCTCGATCCAACTCAAATCCTTCTTCCGACAAAATATCCTCTGCAATTTCCCAGTTTAGATCATTATCTTCAGCCAGCAAAATACGCCTTCCCGTAAACTTCTCTTCCTGAACCTCTTCTTCTACGGTCTGATCCGGCGCATCCATCATATACTGGCTCAATCCCAAAAACAGATTCGATTTAAACAGCGGCTTAGAAATAAACCCATGGACGCCAATACTTCTTGCCTCTTCTTCGATATCACTCCAGTCATATGCTGAAATAATCAAAATTGGCACATCGTCTCCCAGATGTTTCCGCATCTCTTTTGCCGTATGTAAACCGTCCATTCCCGGCATTTTCCAATCCAGAAGCACAATCTCATAGTCGTCCCGCTTGTCATGGTGCTGTTTCACCATCTGTACGGCGGTCTCTCCATCCATGGCCCACTGGGCTTCGATACCAATTTCTTTCAGCGAAGATACCGCGCTTAGACAAAGATCTTCGTTATTATCTACCACCAACATTTTCCAAGGGGGAAGAATCATATCTTCCTCTTTCACAACTGCCCTCTCAAAATCAAGGGTAATATGAAACTCGCTTCCCTTTCCAGGTTCACTTTGCAGTTCGATGGCGCCGTTCATGGCATCCACAATCGCTTTCGTAATTGCCATCCCAAGACCGGTTCCCTCTGTTTTATCCACCTGTTTTTTTGCTTCCCTGGTAAACGTTTCAAATATCTTTTCCTGAAACTCCTTTGTCATTCCAATCCCAGTGTCTTTTACTCGGAAATGACACCTGACATAGTTGTCCCCGTTCGGCGATACCTCTTGTTCCAGATAAACATTAATCGTCCCACCTTCCGGCGTGAATTTTATGGCATTGGACAAAAGATTGAGCAAAATCTGATTCAAACGTATACTATCACAATATATATTTTCTGCCTGCACATTTTGAATAAAAATGTCAAAATGCTGCTGGCGCGCTTTTATCTGAGGCTGCACAATATTGACGATACTGTCCATGGTTTCCCGCAGAGAGACCAGCCCCATATTTAACGATAGTTTCCCACTTTCAATCTTGGACATATCCAACACATCGTTGATCAATCCCAACAAATGCTTACTCGACAAGGTAATCTTTGCCAGACAATCTTTCACCCGTGCCGTATCTTGAATATTCGCCATGGCGATGGCCGTCATCCCCACGATTCCATTCATGGGAGTACGAATATCATGGCTCATACTGGAAAGGAATTCGCTTTTTGCCTGATTTGCCTTGGTTGCTTCCTGTTTCGCCCGATTCAGTTCACGCAACTGCTGCTGGGACAACCGATAATATAAGACAAAGATTAAAAGAACACCGGCCACTACGATAAGGCTTGCAACGACAGTGACAAATTGGCGTTGCGTGCTCAAATCATTCAAAATATTGTCCAACGCCCCAAATGGCATTAAAGAAATCAAATACCAGTCCGAATCCGGCAGATGCGTACCCAGCAGATACTGATACTCTCCCCCCTGCTGGACAGTCGTCGAATATTCCGCGTCCGCATTAATCGCATCTTTTAGCTCCTGACTGTATTCTTCCCCTGTTTTTCCATCCAGCTCGCCAAACATTTCCGAAATCTGGGTGAAATAATTTTCTTCCCTTGTTCTCACCACATAAGTGCCGTCCCGGCGGATAATAAAGGAATACATCAGCTCATCTTCCTCATCCAGAGCCAGGATATTTTCTAAATAATCCATCGGCAGGGCAGCCACCATAGCCGCGCTGGTTTTTCCATCTCGCATAGGATACTCGGCGTTGGTCAGCAGACAGAGCACCTTTTCCCCTTTTACATTGACGCCGGAAAACACCCGCAGGCTGCTGTCTTCCATTACTCTTTTGAATGTTTTCTCATCATGATATTCGACGTCCTCGCCATAGATGGTCTCGCTCTCCCCATCTTCCGTATAGAGTCCCAGATAGATAAAGCTGCGCACCTGAGCGCTTAACATCAGTTGCTCCATCATCTCCGGACCATACGTCATTTCTTCCGGAGGATGCCTTTCCAAAATGCCCTTCATCTCAGAAATCTGCAAATCTAGCACCGCGTCAAATTTCTGCTGAGTCTGTTTGGCCATGGCGGACATATAGACTCTTCCAACCTCACTGATAGCGTTGCTGCTTTTATTTGCTATGATAGCAGCCGCCAAAGCGAGTACTACGATACAGACAACCGCTAGAATAGAAAAACTTGCCAATAAAAATTTCTTTGTATTCCTTACCATCGTGCCTCTCCTTTTTTCTTCATGCACGTTTTTGACTTACAATTTATAAATAGATATGTTATGATCATTTTGGTGTTAAAAGTAAAATAACATAAATCGCGTATAACGTCAAGCAACGAAAAAGAACGGAGCCAGGAGGCGCAGATTATGAACAATTATGAAAAGCAATTGGAAGACTGGCGTCTGAAATTTTTAACGATGAATGCGGACGAGATCTGTAAAAAGCTGCCGGAAATAAACAAGACAGACACCGATCTGACGCTTTGGCATTATGGCCGTCAGTTCTCGATCAACCGCTTCGACGGCATCATCTCCGTTCTATCAGACGACAAGCCGCTAGACATCACACCTCAGTTGAACGTCTATACCTTATTCTGGTATGTCTCGCCAACCGCTTGCCTTTCTGGAGAATGGGTCCCTTTTCGTGAGCTAAAAAGCGGCTCCCCTTTTGCCACGGCGTTTCAAAATGGAATTCTGACTCCGTTGGCCGCCACATTTTCAGGAAAACAGGATCGCCTGGAAAAATCTGTAGAAGCCTTACGGGGAAAACGCCTGTCCTCTTCAAGTTTTTTGTTACCCGCCTTTGACTGTATTCCAGTCAAATTACTGTTTTGGGATGCGGACGATGAATTTCCCGCACAGGCAAATCTTCTTTTTGATAAAAGCGCCACGGATTTTATCCATGTGGAAAGCGTCGTTACCATTGCCGCCGAAGCGCTCTATCAGTTAGCTGAAACGGCAGGACTTCCTATCTTGGGAAATCCATTCTTTCGATTTTAATGACCGGGAAATTCCAATAGGAGATACGTCTATGATATATGAAATGACAAATACTCAACCGGTTTTCCAGCTATTTGGCCAATGGGAGGAAACCATTCTTTGGTCTTGTCTGCAGAAAGTTATGGGAAAGATCTATGCGGACGACCCAGAACATCCGACGGCGGCAATGGCGATTCTCGGTGATTTTTCCTTTTTTGCAGGAAAGCCCAATATTGAACTTGTATCTTACAAACCCTCTTGGTGTATACAGGATTTTATCATTATGATCCCGCAAAACAAGGCTTGGCAAAATACGATTCTGCAAGTATACCAAGAGAAAGCGAAAGTCGTTTCGCGCTATGCAACAAAAAAAGAAGACGGCATTTTCCATAAAGAAAAATTAGAAGAAGCGCGTTCCCTTTTGCCGAGTGGATATGAAATTTGCAGGATTGACGAACCGCTCTATCACCTCTGCCGTTCAGAGACTTGGAGCACGGATTTGGTCTCGCAGTTTCCAACTTACAAGGATTACCGCAGGCTGGGATTAGGAGTAGTCATACAAAAAAATCATACTCTTGTGGCCGGCGCTTCCTCCTATTCCAGATATCAAGGGGGAATTGAAATTGAGATTGACACAAAAGAAGAATACCGCAGGAAAGGTTTCGCCTATCTATGCGGTTCCCAATTGATTTTAGAGTGCTTAAAACAGGATCTATACCCCAGCTGGGACGCACAGAATAAGATTTCGCTTTCTCTGGCCGAAAAACTGGGCTACCATTACAGTCATACCTATCCTGCCATTGAAATCTGGGGATATGCGCAGGAATAAAGAATTTCGCTCTGCGAAATTCTTTATTCCTGCTTTATAAATTCCTGCCATCTTTTGTCGTTCTTTAGAAAACCGTAGCTTTCTTCATCGCGAAAACATCGCAGCAAATTGCGTTTCAGTTCTGTCTTAAATTCTTCTCTTACTGGTTTAAATTTCATATGCTCATAAAGCGGAGACTTACAAAAATCGCCGATGCTATCCACATGGAAAAGCATTTCCTTCATCGTTTCGATTACTGTCTCAGCGTCTTTTTCTAAAGTTGCAAGATCCAGTTGATTTGAGACTTCATAATATCTTCCCATCTCAAAGCACCTGGCCATCTCCCCTTGCTTTGCCACAAACCGACGCGCTCTTTCCCAATCTTTCTTTTTTACCGCCAACCAATACATTCCCTGAAGTGTTTCACTCACCGTCTGATAGCTGCTAAACAGCAATTCTTCACATGCTTTATATGCTTCTTGTATTCGATTTGTCTCCCCATAAATTTCCGCTTGTCTTCGTTTCCGCTCCGGATCCTGTTTTGAAAAGTACTCCAGGCACTGCTCTGCTTTATCGTACCGCTCCTTTTTCATATAGAAAGCAAACAGAGAACCTGCGGCATAGCCGCGCAGCGCTTCATCCTTACTTTCCAATACGCGAACGTATAAAGAATGTAAATACTCATCATATTGTTCTGCATTTGAAACTTCCTGCGTGTCGCGCTTCGCGTCAAGAATTACCGCTATCTGCCAAATCAGCAATTCACAATTTGGATATTGCTCCAAGATTTTCTTCGCCCAGAGAAAGGCTTCCTCATAGGGTCCTTCCTTCAGCTTTCGATCTGCTTCATAAACCAGTTTCTCCACCTCTTCTGCTGTCGGTTCCTCGTGAAAAGCCAACAGGGTATCCAATGAAATATCGAGGAGTCTTGCAATGGGCGCCAGCAGCATAATATCGGGAAAAGAATTGCCGCTTTCCCATTTATTCACGGCCGGAGCGGTCACTCCAAGCCTGCGGGCCATTTCTTCCTGCGTCATATTTTTACTTTTTCTATATGTTTTAATTACCTTGCCCAGCTGCACGTACAAAGTCTCCTTTTGCTTTTCTGATCTCTGTTTTCCCAATTATAGCAAAAAATGCGTGCTCTTACCATTGAACAAACGTCAAGTTTTCCCTTCAAAAATTAACTGCCGGCTTGTCTCAAATATTCCATAAGCGGAGTCAAATAATTTTTATCGGTCCAATCGCAGGATTTCCCTACCGCACACATGAGCGCCTTCATCCATGGTTTGTATGTACTGGGATCTTTTTTTGCCACAGACTTCTGCAACAACTTACATAAAGTCCTGTCCCTCCATGTCATGCGGCTTTCGTCCCACATGCCTCGCCCATAAAAGAGTGGAATTTCCTGCAAATCTCCCGTCAAATTGTGCGCTTTGATTTCCTTCAACGCATTTTCATCATATGGCGAAGCGCCTACGCAAAATACCAATATCTTTCTGCCACGTAATTCTGTCATATGCTTTTTTAAGAAGGATAGACCTGCGATACCGGACGCATAGATACCGCCGCACCATATGATTATTTCATACGGCGCCACCGCGTCCACTTTCACTTTTGCTTCCTCCATGCAGTCAAAGCCCGTCATTTCCGCTAACCAATTTGCATATTTTTCTGTCGCTCCGTATTTCGACTTATATAGGATAATGCCTTTTTCCATATCAGATTTATTCCTCACCTTTCGTTGCTTGGCTCAAAAATGCTCTATAAGCCATTTCCTGGTGTTCATAGATTTCATCTGCCGATATTCCCGGCGTCGTGACGGAAAAAATTGTACCGATACCAATGGTGTAAATCAGCATATTTAAATGCAGCTTTCTCGCCTGTGATAAGCTAATATTCCATTTCTCAGAAATGAATTCCGCCATGCGAGAATTGGTTTCTGCTCGATACAGATCATCCAACGAAGCAATTCCGGTTCTTTGATGCAGAATAAATATCTTAAACAAGTGAGGCTCTTCTTCCGCCAATTGAATATAAGCCATTCCTGTGCTGCGAAACAAATCCTCTTTGTCCAGATGATTTGCTATATACTCCTGTATGAATCGGTTCACCTGTTCCACCACATCCTGACGTAAACCTTCCATATTTTTGCAATAGCTATAAATCGGCTGTACGGAACACCCAATCTTATCCGCGATATTTTTTACCATAACCTGTTCCATCCCGCTGCTTCTTGCAAGCTCAAAAGCAGCATGAACAACCATTTCTTTTGTAATTTTTTGTTTTGGCATAAATTTCCTTTCCATGTATAATCAAGTTATATAAATCAATTATATAACTTGATTATACATAGAAACACATGCTTTGTCAATTTGATATGGGAAACGATTTTCTAAAATGCACGGAAAATAGTCAACATCTACTTAAACAACAGCGGCAGGTAGAACACAATCTCCCTGCCGCTGCTTTTGACAAATCAATCATTTTTCTGAAATTCGAGAATATCTCCCGCTTCGCAATCCAGCGCCTCGCAGATAGCCGCAAGCGTGGAAAAGCGGATTGCCGTTACCTTGTTGTTTTTTATTTTAGACAGATTGACATTGGAAATTCCCACTCGTTCCGCAAGCTCGTTTAGGGACATTTTTCGTTCCACCATCATTCGGTCTAATCGAAGAACTATTTTACCCATACTTCCTCCTTACAGAAGACCATCTACGTCTTTTTCAAGATCGGCTCCGTAAATAAAGTATTGTGTCAGGCACAAAACGATAATGCCCATAAAAATGCCGCTTTGCTCCACACTGGTCTCAACAGCATCCACGCCGATTACAAGGCGCATGATAATGCTCATGATAAATCCGACCACCGGTACGGAAATGGAAAAAATACCAATCTCCTTGAGCATACGAATATTATCTTTTTGGAAAGGGGTCGCATTTTCCGATTTCTTAAAAATCAGATACAGATTG
Organism: Hominifimenecus sp. rT4P-3; assembly: GCF_051055405.1. GTDB lineage: Bacteria > Bacillota > Clostridia > Lachnospirales > Lachnospiraceae > Pseudolachnospira. The sequence goes on from NZ_CP167068.1 coordinate 2,730,970, forward strand.
CGGAATACCATAGCCATCAGCGAAAGAATCACAATCGCACCGATTCCAAAAATCAGGAAGGTAGTCATATCCACATTTCCGTCCGTAACAGCACACTGTACTTCAAACCCATATACGGAAAGCTCCGCGCCGCAACACTCTTTCGCATCCAAACCAACAAAATAGCCAATCCATTTTGGAGCCGCCACCGAACAGATCGTAGCCGCCGTCATCAGGGCGACTGCAACCCAGTGAAATACTTCTAATATCTTTGCAACAATTTTAGCAAGTTTGTTTATCTGTTTCATCTTCCATACCCCCAAGATATCTTTGATGATGAGAGTATAACACAGTCTTTAATGTATGTCAATATATTTTTAATGATAAACATTAAAAATATATTGTTTTGTATTAAACTGTTTGCTCACTGGCTTCTATTTTACCATAAAACAAAGACATGTATGCTCAGGACAGAGTATGCCCTTGTCCGCTGAAGGTATAGCTGTAGGAATTTATTTGACCAGTTCCATCTCAATGCAATTCCATCTTTCGCCCATACAATGGTAGCTTTCTGTATGCTCTAATTTGACTCTTTTAAAGCCGCAGGATTCATAGCATTTTATTGCGGCTTTATTGTTTTCAAAAACTCCCAGTGATATTTTTTTTACTTTAACAAAACAAAATGCGTACTGGATGGCCAAAGAAACCATTTCTTTGCCATATCCTTTTCCTCTCTTTTTATCGTCAATAATCACAAACCCTAATCGAATTTCATCAAAGCGGCTGCTATTGGGAAAACGCATCGTAAAATGTCCAACGATACCAGTATCGTCAAATGCCGTCATCCCCCAAATCCATTCATGATTCCGATCTCTGTCATAATACAAATTCATATCATCCGAAGTAATCGGATATTTATCATAACGATCCGCGCTCCACTGGCGAAAAGCATATTCATCTCCTATCCATGTCGTTATTGTCTGCGCGTCGCAGGCCTTGTACGGTCTTAGTCTTATCATAAAAATATCCTCTCAAATTTTGATTACAATTTGGTACTTTTTAAGGGCTGGCAAAAGCCAGCCCTATCTATGTATAGAATCTTTGAGACAGTCCCTATCCGTTGACTTCTATTACTTTTGATACAGACGCTTCATCCGTCTGCATACCAATATGCCGCCAAGCGCCGCTGCCGCCAACACCAACCATGCCGCCGGATATGCGCTGGTATCACCGGTTGGAACCGCTCCCCTATTTGGCCCATCTCCATTTAATGCTATTACCGTTGAGCCCAAATAAATCTTTTCACTCTGGGTCTTAATGGTTTCCTCCACAACGCTTTGCAAACCAGAGACTCCGGGCTTCGCCTCATACTCTTCTTTGGATCCCCAATGTCCAGGTTTTCCATCCTCGGAAGGGATACCGCCGTGGGCTTCCCCAATATTTCCAATATCCTTTCCAACGGCTGATGGACCAATCACGGCGGCAAACTGCACCTGATAGGTCTCTCCTCCGTAAATATCTCCAACAAATACCGCCAACGTCCGGCTGGCCGCGTCGTAGACTTCAGCGCCCAGTTTCGTAGGCACGCCGTTTGGATCGATCAAATAGAAACTGCCCGTATTGATATCCAGACCTTCCGGTATCTTATCCAAAATCCTTACGCCGGTCCACACGGAACCATACGCCTCATTATGGGCCGCCAGGCTATAGAGAATCTCATCGTCAACCCGCGCCTGGCCGTCTTTGCTGGTTCTGTTTTCCACGGTTTTTGTTAAAGTGCCTTCCGGATTCGGAAGAGGTTTGGCGTCTTCCTGGTCATTCGGTTTTGCCTCCGGAGAACCAATTACGCCATTGTCTCCTTTTGCCAAAGCGATATTCGTCAAATCCCAGGCGCTTTCATGATCCGGCTGAATCGCTTCCTGGGTAATCACCGTCTGGAAGGTCAGGACATACGTATCCGCACTGGAAATGTTTCCGATCGGCACCGCAAGCATCCGGGTCGAATCATCATAGCAGGACGCCGAAGGCTTCGGCAGTTCTGTATCATTTTTCTTCAATGTAATACTGTCCGGATCCAACTCCATTCCTGCCGGAATGCAGTCCTGCAAAATTACATTTTCCCAATCACGATACGGATAGTTATTTTTTACGGTCAGCGTATAGGTCAGCCGGTCTCCTACCAGGTTCTTATCCTCATGGTTCTCATTTACGACCACTTTATCCAGAGACGGCTGTGGATCTCCAATCCGTTCCGCGCTAATTTCTACCATATAATCTTCGTCAATGCTGTCTATTGTAAATTTACCAGCCTCCAGTAGTTCATCATGCGGCTCGCCATTGATCCATACATGGGTAATGATACTGCCCTCTTCCGCCTTCCAGGTCACTTCATAAGGATCACCTGCAGCTACTGCTCCATTGCTTGCGGTTATGGATACATCCGCATCACCCATAATATAGTTCTTGACCGCGTAACTATCCTTGGGCTGGTCAGGATCATCATCGCCGCCGTCAGCGCTGTCTTTTACAAATGTAACATGAACGCTGCAGTTTTCCTGGATATCCTCGAATGGATAATCCCCTTTTGCATCTTCCACAACAAAGCTAAATGCAGCTACCGCCGGCTCTGCCTTCGGATTGTAATAGATTTTATTCCCGTTAATCGTTACATCCTGAACGCTCCAGCCTTCAGCCGCTTCCCACTCAACCGTATAGCTGTCATCCCTCTGCACAATTTTGGAATCAGAAACCGTTCCCTGACCTGTCTTAGAGGTATCCACACGCAGCTGTTCACTTTCCGGAACAACAACCGTTCCCGCTTGTTTTTTCGGGGCCAGCTGCACAACCACCTGATAATCTTTACTGATTCCAGGCAGTATAATTTCGCCTGTCGCCGTATCCACGGTAACGTTATCAATCGGATTTCCGTCTTTGTCTGTAACGGTTATTGTATCGATCTCATAGTTCTTTGGATCCGCAACAACTGCCCGTACCGTATAATCCTCCCCTACTATAACATCCGTAGAAGGAGTGATACTCCCCGGGCCGCCCATTAGCTTTGTTGTGACTTGCGCCCCATCCGGCGCTGTACCTTCTTTTTCCAAAGTCACTTCTACCCGGTGATCTCCCGTCACTTTAGAAAAGACAACCTGATCCTCTCCCAGTAGATCTGCACGCTTCATGCCGTCTACCATGACCGACGTCGCCACATAACCATCGGCAATCTTCCAGCTAACCGTATAATCCGTCGTCCGCGGATCATCCTTTGAAATCCGGACGCTCGGAGTAATACTGCACTTAGAATCTCCGCCGGAAATCTGTGTCTCCACACTATAAAACTCAGGTTCTTGTAATTCGTCTACAAACTCTACCAATACATAATGGTGATTATCAATAGCAGGAATTGTCAATTCCCCGCTCCCGTCGGGAAGCTGCATCACACCGTCCAGCCATACCGCCTTCACCATATATCCCTCTGCCGGCGTGTAGCGGATCGTAACATCTGTGCCTTCCCGATACGGATTTTTCCCGTTTTCCGAAGCAGGAAGTACAATGTCGCCTTCTCCCCGCTGACCTAATGTCACTTTCCAGGTCTTAATCCATTTGGCATACAGTTTTACTCCGTCCAAATATTCCGGAGCGCTCATATCGAAAATATCGCCTGCTGTGACAGCTTCGCCATTGCCGTCCTTATCCTCGTACCAACCCAGGAATTCATATCCTTCCCGAACCGGTGTTTTCGGCATAGACGCCAGCTTTCCCTCCTCGGTCAAAAGGGTTTGCGTACTATGATCTGTGCCATCATTGTTATAAAACGTTGCCTTGTTGGCGCTTACGCTGACTGGGATTACCAGGTCCTGGCTGACGTTGCCGGCATAATCCACCGCATATGCGTGGATATAATATTGAATGCCCGGCGTAAGGATTCCCGTGTTATAAGTCACTTCATCCTCTACGCTGGATGCCGACAGTACCTGTGCTACCGGCACAGACTTCAGTTCAACCGGATCTTTATTCGTATTCACACCGCTTACATAATAGCCACGCAGGCCGGATAATGCGGTGCCTTTATAGACAGACTCATCTTCCGGATCCGTAGCGGTGGTCGACCAAACCTCATCCGGATACTCGATTCCCAGCGACTGGTCGATGGTTGCGCCTTTGATTCCTTGAATCCGATAGGCATAGGTGGTTCCATAGTCTTTCGAACCGCTCAGTTCTACCGCAGCCGTATACTGCGTCAGATCTTCCGACGGCGTTACCGACGCGATCTGTCCCTTGGGCTTGTCCGGCGCCTCCTCATCAATAAACGAGGAATCGCGGGCGGTAGTCGTCGTCGTGGTCTGTGCAATATAAATCAGCGTATTGGCAAAAACCTTTGCTTCATCCAAAGTCGCGCCTCCGCTGGTATGGCCGGTCTGGATCATCGCGCATGCGCCATTCGTAATCAAATAATAGTTATCTGTCCAACCAGTAGTTCCCGGAGCCACCGCCGTACCATATACATTGCCACTGGCATCAGACAGCTGCATCCATACGCGGCTTCCTCCCGCCTTCACCTTCTGACCCAAGATATGCGTCGTCGGAATGCTTAACGTTTTCCCCTCCAAATTCCACGGGCGGCTTGTCAAAAATCCGGTATCCGTAACTTTTACATATCTGGACTCATACAGATAATCTCCCCTTGTAAGATCCAAATTCAGAAAATCGGATTCTGCAAATCGATAGAAATTATTCCGGCTTCCCACATTAGCGGCATTTCCTACTATCGTATCATGCCCAAACATCAATCCGCCGCCGGCTTTTGCAAAGGCGACCGTAGCGTCCCTAGAAGCCACAGAAAGATCCTTGCTGGCATTGGCGTCATAGGTACCAAACATAATGACATTATATTTATAGGTACCGTCGCTTTCTTTTAAGTAGCGGTCGGGATCGGCATTATAATTATCAATCGTAACTGAATCCACCGTGATGATCCCACGGCCAACGCTCGTGCGTGCGCCATCATAATCTATCGCCTCCGTATTCATCCAGTTCTTCAGATAATCCAAACTGGCGCTATTAGGAGCTACATTTAAGACGCGTACGCTGCCGTCCCTTGCATCCACATCCACGGGGGAACGGGTCTCCCATGCGGTCCATGTCCCATCCGCCCGCTGCTTGGACTGCCACATCCTATAGTTGTATGGTCTGGCAGGGTCCGCCATACCTTCTCCCGGACGCTGCGGATTTTCATACGGAAACGACCATTCCAATTCTGCCGTAACCTGCCCGTCATTGGCGACGGTGTAGTATCCGTTCAGATTAATCTTTCCTTCCTCATATCCAGGCTTGACATAGTCCACCGGCTTTTGCGACTCTGCAGGCGCCGCCGATACTGTCTGTGTATTTACCGCAGGCAATAAAGTAATGGTCATCGCCAATATGAGAAGGAATGACAAAATTTTCCTGTTCATATGTACATTCCCTCCTTTTTGACATACTTATCGCATTTTATTGGTTTATAATACCACAACTCCTCTGCCAAAGCAATATAAAGAGGAACGATTCAACTGGTTGCAAATATCCGTAGCGCGCCCTTTTCTTTAGACGGATTATTCGCCTGCTCTTGACATGTAACTGTAGTGACTGTTATATATAAAGCAAGGGCTGAAAGCCCCCTATAAAGAATTGAGTGATTCCTTAGTTGCTGCGTTTCAGGACCGTTTGAAAGATTAGCGAGGTAATATCTATGACAGTACGAACAGAACAACAGGCCGACTATGAATCCGTATATTGGGTAATTAAATGTGCTTTTGAAACTGCTGAACAAAGTGATGGCAATGAACAGGATTTAGTAAACGCCTTACGGCAAAGCAATGCATTTATTCCCGAATTGTCATTAGTATCCGAAATCAATGGAAAGATTGTCGGACATATTCTGTTTACCAAGCTGCAAATAGGCAGACATACTGCTTTGGCATTAGCTCCGCTGTCTGTATTACCCCCATATCAAAGACAGGGGATTGGCACTTCTCTGATACTTGAAGGGCATAAAATAGCCCAAGCCCTCGGTTACAGCTATTCCGTTGTATTAGGCAGCGAAAAATACTATCCTCGGATTGGCTATTTACCCGCCGAAAAATTTGGCATTCAACCCTGTTTTGAAGTTCCAAGCAAAAATTTTATGGCATACAAACTTTGTGAAAATGCCCCAATAATATCAGGTATTGTTAAATATGCCGAGGAATTTGGCATTACCTAATACCTCACTTTTTCATTGTTCTATTTTGGCATTATAGACAATTGGCGTAATCCTTTTTGTCTGATTCGTCAATGACCTCAAAACCTACTTTCCGATACACACGAACCACATAATTTACCTTCTGCACAGAAAGTGATGTCTGCTTATAGCCTTTATTCTTTAAGAGTTGAATCATGCCTTTCATATGAGAATTTGATAATTACTTTCTGTTTGGCTTTCTTTTGATTCTCAACAATCTCATAAAGTCATCAAATAAAGTAGTATCCACTGGTTCAAACATTAGCCATTTCCCATCATGATACGTTTGAGTTTCATCATAAATTCTTTGAACTTCCTCTGAGTAATTTTCTCTATCTTTTTCAAATTTTAGGCGTTCATCTCTTCCTAAGATAATCATAAATCCTATACAGTTTTCTCTTGCATATAATGCGCATAGAGTTTTACCGCCTCGACGGTACTTATATTCATATGTCCACGCTTTACCGCCTTTATCCCACAAGCAATCCATATCATATTTTTCATCAATCAAAGCACATAATTTATTCCATATCTCATATAAAGTTTTTCCAACTAAGGTTGCCACTTGTTCTGCGTCAGGTATTATGTCAAGCATGATGTCCTCCTCTGTAATTAGAACCACTTTAGAGCCAACAGACATAAAGCAATCCCGGAAGCGCCCATTTTATCAGCATTTCCGGGATTCTATCCGTTATTTGAACTCAACAAATGCGAATCAATTTTGCTCAGATATTATCATTTGCCGTATATACAGTTCTTTTAATTATTTGATATATCCATATTATCCTGCCTATATGAGCTAATGTTATCATTTTGTTATCGGCATTGATAACACTCGCTCTGCAACTGTGGATAATATCTTTAATATACTGCATATTTATTATAACCGATGAAATCTCTGATTGCAATAGTAAGTCTTTATTTTTACACACAAATTTAAAGATTTGTGTGTGTTTTTGCTTGTGAAAGGGGAATTGTTATGTTATAATAAATATGCACACAGAAGCAAGGAATCTGTGCTTGAATTATTTGATTAAAGCAGGTGAACGAATGGATAATCAAAAACTTGCCAAAGAAGTGATTACAAAAAAAGGGGGAATCGCAAAATCGGCTGATTTTGTTGCTGCCGGAATGCGGTCTGCGGATGTTGTTAATTTGTGTAATAGCGGTTTTCTTGAACGTGTCAAACATGGTTATTACCGTCTTGCAGATATACAGGAAATATCAGAAGCTCAGCTCATCTCCACACTCATTCCAAAAGGAATTGTCTGTGTAGAGTCGGCGTTATTTCACTATGGGTATAGTGACTTTACCCCAAGAAAATGGTCGATAGCCGTTCCTCGTTCTATGTCAAGAACGAAACTTGAAGTAGACGATCTATCGCTTCAAGCCTATTATATGCCGCCAGAGCTTTATGAATTGGGTAAAACGTCAGATGATTTTGACGGCGTTACTCTGTCTGTTTACGACCGTGAACGCACAATTTGTGATTGCTTTAAATACCGTTCCAGACTTGATAATGAAATGTTCAGCAAGGCACTTAATGCCTATGCGAACGATATAAATAAGAATCTGCAACATCTTTCTGCGTATGCTAAAAAGCTCAGGGTTTATAAAAAAGTTATAGAACTGATGGAGGTACTTCTCAATGGCTGATATTGCCGCATCTGTACTTGCAAGATTAAAAAACAAGGCAAAAGAAAGTGGACAAAGCTATCAGCTTTGCCTGCAACTTTTCTGTCAGGAGGAATTCCTGCGCCGCTTGGAAAAATCACAATATGCGGAAAATCTTGTGCTGAAAGGCGGATTGTTCATTTATTCCGTTACCGATTTCGACAGCCGTGTGACGGTAGATATTGACTTTCTCCTTCGGAAAGTTCCTAATACTCCCGAACAGCTACAAACTGTGATAAAAGCAATCATCTCCACGCCTACCGGTAACGATTTTGTGACCTTTGAGATTAAAGATATTGCTCCTATTGCCGTTGCAAAGAAGTACGCTGGTATCGGAGTTTCTCTTGTGGCTCAAATTAAAAATACGAAAACGCCGTTCGGTATTGATTTCGGCGTGGGTGATGTTATTGTACCAAAGCAGGAGAAACGAAAAATTCCCACGCAACTTGAAGATTTTACTGCGCCGACAGTAAATACCTATTCTCTCGAAACAACGATAGCTGAAAAGATTGACGCAATACTCAGCCTTATGGAATTTTCGAGTCGAATGAAAGATTATTACGATATTTATTATCTTGCTAATAAATTTGATTTTGACGGAGCAACGCTGACAGAAGCATTAAGGAAAACCTTTGAAAATCGTGGGCATACCTTTACGGCAGAACAGTTTGAGCAGGTTATGGCTTTCGGCAGCGATAATGCAATGCAGAAGAAATGGAAAGCCTTTGTCCGTAAAATTGACACAAAAACCGATGATTACAGCACTGTATTAAAAACCATAAAGGCTTTTTTAACTAAACCATTCACAGCAGCGGTAGAGGACAAAAAAATTATTGAACAATGGTCTGCTGATAGTGGAGAGTGGATGTAATAGGAGAGAAAATATGAGCACTAACATATCAAAGCAGAAACGAGAAGATATAAGTATCAAAAAGGTATCATGCCCCACATCAAAAGCCGGAAAGTCCGCTATTTATGCGGCTTCCCGGCTCTCTGTTTACTATTCGAACTCAATCGTTGCCGGCGGTTTCCCGGTACAATCATAAAACACCCGGTTTACGCCCTTCACCTCATTCACAATCCGATGCGTGGCCTTCATCAGCACCTCCCACGGAATCTGTGCTGTCTCCGCGGTCATAAAGTCCGAAGTATCCACCGCCCGCAGCACCACCGCGTAATCATAGGTTCTCTCATCCCCCATGACGCCCACGGACCGCATATTCGTCAGCGCAGCAAAATACTGCCCCAGCTTTTTATCGACCCCTGCTTTTCCGATCTCCTCACGGTAGATCGCATCCGCTTCCTGGACGATTTTCACCTTCTCCGCCGTCACCTCTCCGATAATCCGGATACCAAGGCCTGGCCCAGGGAAAGGCTGACGATAAACCAAACGCTCTGGGATACCCAGTTCGATTCCAGCCTTCCGCACTTCATCCTTAAAAAGCATCCGCAAAGGCTCGATAATCTCCTTAAAATCTACAACGGAAGGAAGCCCTCCGACATTGTGATGAGACTTGATGACCGCCGACTTTCCAAGACCGCTTTCAATCACATCCGGATAAATCGTACCCTGTACCAAAAAGTCTACTGCTCCGATCTTCTTTGCCTCTTCCTCAAAAATGCGAATGAATTCTTCCCCAATGATCTTCCGTTTCTGCTCCGGCTCCATTACCCCTTTCAACTTTTCATAATACCGTTCCTGGGCATTTACCCGGATAAAGTTCAACTCATAAGGGCCGTCGGGACCAAAGACTGCCTCCACCTCATCGCCCTCATTCTTTCGCAGAAGTCCATGATCTACAAACACACAGGTCAGCTGTTTTCCAATTGCTTTGGATAGAAGCACAGCAGCCACAGAAGAATCCACGCCTCCCGACAAGGCGCACAAGACCTTCCCCCTGCCAATTCTTTCTCTCAGCGTTTGAATGGTATTCTCCACAAAAGAATCCATCTTCCAGTCGCCCTTGCACCCGCAAATCTTACGCACAAAGTTGAACAGCATCTTCTGCCCTTCCACGGTATGCATAACCTCCGGATGAAACTGTACTGCATACAACTTTTTCTCCGGCAATTCCATCGCTGCCACCGGACAAACCGGCGTCGTGGCAGTCACCGAAAAGCCTTCCGGAGCCGCTGCAATATAATCCGTGTGGCTCATCCAGCAAGCCGTAGTAGACGCCACATTTTCAAAGAGCGCCGACGTCGTATCCACAGACACTTCCGTTCCACCATATTCGCTAACCGGGGCCGTCTCAACCGGGGCGCCCAGCAAGTATGCCATCAACTGAGAGCCATAGCAAATTCCCAGCACCGGAATCCCCAGCTCCAACACTTCCCGTCCACAGCGAGGGGCGTCTTCTGCGTACACACTATTGGGTCCGCCAGTAAAAATGATCCCCTTTGGATGCAGCTCCTTCAATGCTTCCAAGCTCATGGTATAAGGATGTACCTCGCAGTATACGTTGCACTCCCGGACCCGGCGGGCAATCAACTGATTATACTGTCCGCCAAAATCCAAGACGACTACCATTTCTCTATCCACCTTTATTCCTCCGTCAATTCATCTTATGCCCGCAATGACTGCAAAAAGCAGACGTTTCCTCTACAGCAGCTCCGCATTCCGGACAAATCTTCCTCTTCTTTAGCTCATTCAGCTGTCCTTGAAATTCTTCAATTGCAGCGCAAGCTTCCCCTACGTGCTCAAAATAAGGAATGTATTCCTCGCAAATCTCTCCGTCATGCTTTTCATAATAAAGCTTGCCAATCGCCTGGTAAGCCCCTGCCAATTTCTCCTCCTCCGCGCGAATCCGCTGTCTCAGCCGCGCCACCTCCGCAGTCTCTTTGACTTTATCGCTTACATCTCTGCCGAGCCCTGTGATCTTTTGTCCAATTTGATCCCAATCCATCTTGATTCCCTCCTTATGGAAATAATATGCTCCAATATAACTCCATTGTAGTCCTTATCCTTTATCCCTGTCAACGATAAAAGTCCTGAATTCCCTTCATGGTAGCGCTCATATTTGCCAACAAAGCGTCCAATATGGTCAAAGCGGTCATTGCCTCCACCACAACCGCCGCCCGGTTCACAATAATGGGATCATGGCGGCCCTTGACCTGAATCTCCACATTTTCCCCTTGGCGGTTCACGCTTTCCTGCATCTGCGCAATGGAAGGCGTCGGCTTAAACGCAGCCCGCAAAAGGATCTCCGAGCCATCGCTGATTCCGCCTAGAATTCCGCCTGCATGGTTTGTCTTCTTATAAATATTTCCGCCTTCATCCACCCGAAATGGATCATTATTCTCGGACCCAACAGCCTCCGCCGCGTGAAAACCATCTCCGATCTCCACACCCTTTACCGCACCGATACTCATAATCGCTTTCGCCAGGTTCGCATCCAATTTTTCAAAGACCGGATCACCGATTCCAGCAGGCATCCCTGTCACCCGGCATTCTACGATGCCGCCTACCGAATCCATCTGGGACATTTTCTCATTCAGATAGGCCTCTACCGTCTCCTTGTCCGACGCGTCATAAGGGCCAATCTTCTTCGCATATGCCTGCACCCCAACCCCCAGTTCCGCCAGGATCTTCTTTGCAACTGCGCCGGCAGCCACGCGTCCAATCGTCTCACGGCCGGAAGAACGTCCGCCGCCCCGATAATCTCGGAATCCATACTTCGCATCAAAGGTGTAATCCGCATGACCGGGCCGATAAATATCCGCAATTGCCGAGTAATCCCTTGAACGCTGGTCCTGGTTCCATACAATCAAGGAAATGGGAGTTCCTGTAGTTCTTCCCTCAAAGGTTCCCGAAAGAATTTCCACCAAATCGCCTTCTTTTCTCGCCGTGGTAAAACGGTTCTGCCCCGGTTTTCTCCGATCCAGTAGTTCCTGGATGTCTTCTTCTGTTAACGGCAAGCCAGCCGGACACCCATCAATTACCACGCCGATCGCCTTCCCATGGGATTCTCCCCAGGTAGTCACGGAAAAAATTCGTCCTAATGTAGAGCCTGACATATGATCTCCTTCATTTCACGGCGGCTTACTCGAATCGTTCGGTTCCGCCGAGATTTTCTGCATTTTATAAATTTCGTTTACGAGCATACCATATTTAAAATCCCTTTACAAGCGGCTTTTTTTTGATTATAATAAAGGCCACATACGACCACATATAGGAGGGCCAAAAATGAAAAGCTTCATGAAAGAGTTCAAAGAATTTATCGCAAAAGGAAATGTGATGAGTATGGCTGTCGGCATTATCATCGGTTCTGCCTTCACAGCTATCGTTACCTCTTTGAATCAAGACATCATCACACCCCTTTTAGGTCTCATCTTAGGACAGGTGGATTTCACTTCCCTGTCTATCACAGTCGGGGAAGCCTCCGTTTTATATGGAAACTTCATTCAGGCGCTGATTACGTTCTTGATCACAGCATTTACTCTGTTTCTGATCTTAAAAGCATTCAACCGGTTTGCAGAAAAGAAAGAAGCAGCCGAAAAGCAACAGCCTGCAGAACCGGCTCCTGTTCCGGAAGATATTCAACTTTTAACAGAAATACGTGATCTCCTAAAAAAAGGCGAAAAAGAGTAAAGAATTTTGCGCAGAATTTCCTATGAAATAGAAAAGGTCCGAAGCATACCTGCCTTGGACCTTTCTCTTCCTGATTTCATTTAAAATGTTGATAGCTATTCCATTTGCTGCCCGACCTCTTGCCGCAGCACTTCCTGGGCCTTTTCCAACTGCACATCCCGCTCTCCATCTTCTATCCACTTCACTTCTACATCCAGCTTGATACCGGTTCCGTGAATATCCGTTCCATTGGGGGTAAAATAGTGGGCTGTTGTCAGTTTGATTCCAGAGCCATCACTCAACTCATAAAACGTCTGCACGATTCCCTTGCCAAAGGTTGTCGTTCCCACCAGCTTCGCCCGCTGATGATCTTTTAAGGTTCCAGAGAGCACTTCGGCCGCACTGGCTGAATTTTCATTGACCAGAACGGTCATTGGTCCTGTATAATACTGCTCTGCCGTAGAATCATAGTCCACCCGATTCCCAGCCTTATCTTCCATATAGAAAATATTGCACTCAGGTAAAAAAAGATCCGCGATATCCACGACGCTGGTTAAAAGTCCCCCAGGGTTATCCCGCAAATCAAGAATCAGTCCTTTCATTCCTTGACTCGTTAAGTCCGCCAAAGCATTTTTCATCTGTTCCAGAGAAACATCGTCAAACTGCATCAAATAAAGGTAGCCGATTCCATCCTCTAACATCCGGTATTCTACCGTATCGACAGACACTTCCCTGCGTTCCACCACAAAATCCAATGTTTCTCTCGTACGTTCCCGGTAAATCTGTACCGTCACATCGCTGCCTTCGGCCCCTTTGATCTGGGCCACCACTTGGCTCAAATCCATTCCATCGGTACTCGTACCATTTACCCCGACGATCCAATCGTCTTTCTGCATCCCAACTTCCTGAGCCGGAGAATTGCTGAACACATTTACAATCTTGATTTGCCCCTCCTGCATCTGCCCTGCTAAAATTCCAATTCCATAGTAAGTACCATTGGCAGACTGCAGCACCTCTTCCAGTTCCTGCTCCGTATAATAGACGGAATAAGGATCGCCCAGACCATCCACATAGCCGGCCAAAAGGCCATTGATCATCTGCTCTTTATCTACATCAAAAATATAGGTTCCGTCAATATAGGCGTCAATTTCCTGCAGCTTTTGTTCCAATGTCAAAGCCGCGGAGGTCTCTGGGGCCGGCAGGCTCTCCGCATTCCTGCTCTCAGACAATTTTGGTATCAGAAAAAAGGCGCCTGCAAGAAACACGACCGCCATAACAACGACGGTCGCGCTGATTCCAACCAACAATCCATTTTGAAAATTTCTATTTTTCTTATTCACTCCAATACCTCTCATGGATTTATAGCATGTACTTTTATTTTACGCCTGAAATGTGAAAAATAAAAGAAGTATTTTCCTTTTTCTTCAAATAAATATCCGTTTGTGTTAGACTAAAAGAAAAAGGAGAATTTCCGATGAAGAAAATTGCATGGATTGGTACCGGCGTGATGGGCAGTCATCAAGCCGGCCACCTGGTGAAGGCGGGTTATCCGGTAAAAGCCTATAGCCGCCGTCCCGAAAAAGTAAAGGAACTCGCAGAAATCCACGGATTCATTCCCTGCCCCACCATTCGCGAAGCTGTCTTTGACGCGGATGTCATCTTCGTCATGGTCGGTTATCCCAAAGACGTAGAGGATGTATTTTTATCGGAAACAGGAATTTTGGCCTGTGCCAAACCCGGCGCAATCGCAGTGGATATGACCACATCCCTGCCATCCCTGGCAGAACGGTTGTATACGAAAGGGAAAGAAAAAGGAATTCAAGTGCTGGACGCGCCAGTCTCCGGCGGGGACCGCGGAGCCCAGGCAGGAACCCTCTCGATCATGGTTGGCGGAGAGCGATCTGCCTTTGACGAGGTTCTTCCGCTATTTTCTTGTATGGGAAAGACCATCTCTTATATGGGACCCGCAGGCTTTGGACAACACACGAAAGCAGCAAATCAAATCGCTGTAGCCGGCGCCACAGCCGCCTATACAGAGGCCATTGCCTATGCCGAGAGAACCGGCCTTGATCCTGAAAAAATGTTAGCGGCGATCAGCGGCGGAGCTGCTGGAAGCTGGCAGATCACCAATATGGCTCCCCGCGCTCTGCAGGGAGACTTTGCACCTGGATTCTACATCAAACATTTCATCAAAGACATGAAAATTATCGAGGAGGAAAGCACAAATCGCGGTCTGCACTTGAAAATGTTGGAGGCTGTTCTTGCCTTGTACCAGGAAATGGAAGGTCTCAACAAGGAAAATGAAGGGACGCAAGCTCTGATTCAACTTTACAGATAGAAATAATTGTGTCTTTCCTACACTTTTTGTCACGATGAATCAATCTTCCTCCGTTTGTTATCATTTACTGTAAAACGGGGTAAGATAGCATAAACTGCTGATAATTCGGTGCAAAAGGAGTTTCTATGGAAAAGACGCATTTTACCGCGGATCCCCCATTTCTAGTCGGACAACGAATTCGCGACGAGCGCAACAAATGGAATTTCACGCAGGAGCAGCTTAGCGAGCACTTGGGAATTTCTACCAACTATCTCGGTCAGATTGAACGGGGCCGAACATTTTCGCGTGCCTTGGCAGAACGGATCTGTGAATTTTTTCATATCACCTATGACTATCTCTACTATGGCGCTTCTGCCGATCATGCCCGTGAAACCATTTCCTACGATATGGAAGATGAACTTTCCTGCCTGATCGCTACCTGCTCCCCGGAAGAGCGGCGGCTTTGTGCGAACATTCTAAAAGAAGTGCTCGCCAGCTTCCGCTCTTTCCGGAAAACAAAAGAAGAGGCGCTCACCTCGGAAGAAGCGTCCTAACGACATTCCCTTTTTCCGCTGGTTTCTCTTCCTTTTTCTCTGATAGCTGGAAAATTTTCCCAAAATATCTACCTATGTGAAGGATACTTACGATAGATAGGGGCCAAGTGAACTCTATTTTAACTCTAGAGTTTCCATGACCTTTCTTTTTTCATGTTCACCGCAACGCGATCCTTCGTGGAACGATTTCTATTAAGGTTCCGATATCAAAAGATTCCGACATGTACCCATGCCGAAATCTTTGATATCTGACTTCTATTAAATAAAAAGGATCACGCTAGATAGGAAAGCCTGCTTTCTCTTTTCTGCTTTTACTCTTCCTTTTCGATTCCTGCCGTCTCGATAATAAACTTCACGCTGCCTTTCATACCGTCGGACAAACCGCCGAATGACTGATAAGCTTTATCTGCATCCACAAGCGCCTTGGCCCGATCGATTGTTTCCTGAAAATTCTCGTCAAAAGCATCTGTCAACTTCTGGATTCCTTCTTCGTCAAACTCCTTCGCTCCATCTGCCAGCTTCTTCGCGCCTTCCGCCAGACTGGAAATACCGTCGGAAAGCCTTCCGCTTCCGCTTACCAATTGGCTCATTCCTTTCACCAAGCTGGCCGCGCCATCTGCTAACTGGCCGATTCCTCTTCCCAGCGTCTTTCCGCCAGTGAGCAGTTCTTCGCTGCCAGAAAGCAGCTGTTCACTGCCGGAAAGGATTTGTTCGGCTCCACTGCGAAGCTCCGCGCTCTTACCTGACAGTTCTGCCGCTCCATCCGAAAGTTGTCTCGTTCCTGTTTTCAGAGCACCGACGCCTTCGAAAAGCTGCGGCATAGCACCCTGCAACGCCTGCGCCAAAGAAGAACTTCCCGTTGCCACCGCTGTCGCGCCCTGATTCAGTCCGTCGTTATAAGCAATCAGCTGTGAAGCCCCGTCCGCCAAAGCTTGAATGCTTCCAGCTGCCGTCTGAAGAGTGGTCTGGAAAGCCTTCGGATCAGTGGTAATCTTAGAGGCTCCCTCTTGAAGACCCTGTGCAGCCGTTTTTAGACTAGCCGCGTTTTCCAAAAAAGTGCTTGCTTCCAGGTCAGGAATCTGAATCGCTTCCAATACCTTCGAAAGTTCCTGGCCTCCATTCGCCATTGCCGTTCCAATATCCCCAGATACATGAGAAACAATCGTTTCTACCTGACCAGCATCTAACGCGCCGCTGTCTACCAAGCTTTGCAGTTCTCTCCGTACTGAAGCTGCCGCCGTATTCTGAACCCCTGCGCTTAAGGTTCCATAAGAACTTTGCAGATCCGCCGCCGCGCCGCTTAGCTGATCTTTCATCTGTCCAAGCGCATCGTTTATCGTTTGCAGTACCTGCCCCAGACTATCGGCTATTTTTCCAGCATTCTCCGCAACCATTCCCGCACCGGAAGGAACATTGGCCAACGCCCCAACTAAGGTTCCCATATTGCTGTTTAATGCCCCTAATCCCTCTGCTATTTTCGTTGCATTGGCGGTATAAGAGGACACGCCGCCTTTCAGATTTCCCGCGCCCTCCACCAAAGCAGCAAGACCGCCCATTAATTCACTATCCCCAGCTGCCATCGCCTGCAGTTTTCCATACAGTTGCTCTACTCCTGCATCCACCTGCTTTGCTCCGCCAGCCAACTGATCCACGCCGCCTGTATAAAGATCGGTTCCTGTTTTCAGAGTTTCTGCTCCGCTTTTCAGCGTTTGAAGTCCTCCTGCCAAGGTCTCCATTCCCTCAATCAGAGCCGCCTTTTTGTCATCCATCTGATCAATTCCATCTTTCAAAGCTCCCGCACCATCGGAAGCGCTGTCCAGACCGTCGGTAAAGGTTCCAAATGCCTCCAACAATTCCTGCGCGCCATCGGAAAGCTCTCCGCTCCCCTCTACCAGCTGAGTGGAGGCGTCTTTCAATTTGTCCAGATCTTCTTTTAGACTGTCAAAATCTTCGTTTTCCTCTATTCCCAACTCACTCAAGGTGCCGGTGGCGGCAACCGTCGCAGTCAAAGCTAAGGTAAAATCATCTACATCCGCGGTAATTTCCACATAATCCGGAATCTCCACATCGGAAAGAGCTTCTACCTGGGAAATCCCCAAGCTATCTGCAAGTCCAGGGAAAGCCACGCCGACTACAATATTGTTCTTCCCGTCGGAGATCAGCTTTCCATTTTCCACCTCCACGTTAGTAAAATGGTCGCTGGATAAAAGCATACCGGTAATCATACAAAACGGAGTACAAACCGTATAAGCCTTCTTGTCGACCACAACAGTCTGCTCCGTATGGTTCGTATAATCAATCCGGATCTTCACCTGGCCGCTCTTGCCCGCCAGTTCCTCCGGTGAAATTTCCTTGCCGTCTAATTGATAGGTGAATTTCAGGGAAACCGGAAGAGGAGCGCTCGTCTCACCTTGATAATAGATATCTTTTCCTCCGGCCTGCCAGATCAACGCTCCATTTGCTCCGGATTCAAAAGTCTCGTCTCCCTTTACATTTTCAATCTTCGTCAAGGTACTATGATCGGTAATCGTAGCGCCTTTTCCCGTGTTCTTTAGCCACTCGCTGACCGTAATCTGATCAACCGAACCATCCGCGTTGGCATTGACATAAACTGTCTCTACTTTCTCCGCATTTTGCTCTGCGGCAAGCACGGTCGAAGTCGTGGTAGATAAGCCCAATAAAACTGCCAGGAAAGATGCGGCTGCCCGCCGCCCCCATTGATTTCTCATGTTTCATTCCTCCTAAAAATGCTCGGTACCAATGTAATATTGACTTTTTTATAAGGTAAGGAAAAGCATCCATTCCTCGGCTTCTGGGAAAGCCAGACGCTCCGCTCCTTCGGCGCTCTCGCGTCTGGCAGGAAGCATTCGCATTCCGGCCTTTCGGCCTTCTTGCTCATTCTTCCTGCTCCGTCCGATGTCCATGAATTCGGCATGTAAACATGCCTTATTCATGGCCGCCGTCCGGGGCTTTCCTCCTGAAGTTTTTGCTTGTTTTTATGATCCAGGGGTCAAACACGATAAACACGGCTGGAAGGAAGATCAATACGGCCAGCATACTGATAATGGCTCCGCGCGCCATCAACAGGCAAAGGGCGCTGATCATATCGATCTTTGAATAAATACCAACGCCGAACGTGGCGGCAAAAAAGCTAAAGGCACTGACCATCACTGGACGCATACTGGTCTGATGCGCGATGAGAACCGCTTCTTTCTTACTCTTCCCCGAACTTCGCTCCATCTCATAGCGGCTGGTCATCAAAATGGCATAATCAACAGTGGCGCCCAATTGAATCGTACCAATCACAATGGAAGCAATAAACGGAAGTTCCGTTCCCGTCAAATAAGGAATTCCCATATTGACAAAGATGGCACCCTCAATTACAATGACCAACAAAAATGGCAGACTGATCGACTTAAACACAAATACAATGATGAAAAACACGGCTAGGATCGAGACTGCGCTGACCACCTTAAAGTCTTTATTGGTAATCTCGATCAAATCCTTGGTACATGGCGCCTCGCCGACCAACATCCCTTCCGGATCATATCGCTTTAAAATGGAATTCAGTTGGGCAATCTGCTCATTTACCTCATCGGAAGCAGTGGCGTATTCATTGCTCACCAGCATCAATTGATAGTTCTCATTGGAAAGGATATCTTTCAGTGAACTCGGAATCATACTATCCGGAACCGCAGGGCCAATGATGGATTTCAACCCCAACACAGCCTTGACACCGTCCACCGCTTCCATCTCCTTACTCATATCCGAAACCTGTTTCGTCGAAAGATCGCTGTCCAAAAGGAGCATATGGACAGCTCCCATATTGAAATGGTCGGCCAGCTTTTCATTGGCAACAATACTGTCCAGGTCCCGCGGAAGCGTCCGGTCTAAATTATAATAGACGGCCGTGTGAGACTGACAGTAGACAGCCGGCACAAACAAAACCAAAAACACTACCGCTAACAGCTTATAATGCTTCAAAATAAACTCTGATACTTTCGGGAAATGGGGAATAATCTGGCGGTGGCGCGTCTTTTCCAACCATTTATCAAAAATCAGAATCATCGACGGCAGCACCGTCACACAGCAGATCACGCCGAAGATCACGCCCTTCGTCATGACAACGCCCAAATCCAATCCCAACGTAAAACTCATAAAGCAGAGAGCAATAAATCCAGCAACTGTGGTAACAGAACTTCCAACCACAGATTTTAATGTAGCCGCAATCGCCTGCGCCATCGATTCCTTTCGATCGTCTGGATACTCCAACCGTTTTTCCTGATAGCTATGCCACAGAAAAATGGAGTAATCCATGGTCACGCCCAACTGAAGCACCGCGCTTAGGGCCTTTGTAATATAGGAAATCTCTCCCTTCAAGAAGTTGGTTCCCATATTGTAAAGAATCGCGATTCCAATGCTAAACAAGAACAAAAACGGAATCAGATAGGATTCCATGGTCAAGGACAACACCACGACAGACAGTAAAACTGCAATGATCACGTAGATGGCAACCTCCGACTCCGCCAGATTCTTCGTGTCCGTCACGATCGCCGACATACCGCTCAAGAAGCATTGTTTTCCAGCCAAGCTCCGGATTTCCTCAATGGCATCCATGGTCTCATCCGCAGAGGTTGTAGTCTGAAAAATGATAAACATCATCGTGGCATTTTCTGAGTTAAATACATCCCGAATTTTTTCCGGCAGGATATCCATCGGTACGCTCAAATCCAAGATGCTGTCATACCAGACGACCTTTTCCACCTGTTCTACCTGTTCAATCTGTTCCTTTAATTTGGCAACATCCTTATTTTCCATGCCCTCACAGATGAACATTGAATATGCTCCGGTACCAAACTGGTCTACCAGAATGTCCTGCCCCTGCATGGTCTCAATCTCACCAGGCAAATAATACAGCACGTCATAATTTACCTTCGTGTGGATGTAACCATAAACCGATGGAATCAAAAGCAACAGACTGACGATAAAAATCGGGATTCGAAATCGAACAATTTTCCTCCCAAACCCAACCATAATGACCATCCCTTTCTTCTTGTTTCTTGTCTTATTTATGACCATTGGTCATTTCAAGAAATGGTTATACTCCAAAAATGACTGTTAGTCAATACTTTTTATGCAAATTAATACAAATCTGCCATTGTGTATTTGATATCTTAAATTTTTATTAAGAAAATATTGACTTATAGTCATTCTCACTTTATAATGAGTATAGTCTCCTGACCATTTATCTGATTTTTCTACTTAAAAAAGTCCAGGGGATACTCAAGAAAGAGTTTTGCTCTGCGAAACTCTCGCGCCGAGCGCGGCCGCCATCGGCGGCATCTTCCGTTCGCGCTCGTGCGCATCCTTAGCGGAGCGTTTTTTATTTCATAGAAAATTCCGACGGAATTTCCTATGAAATAAAAAGTGACCAAAACTGCAAATCCAGTTGATCTTGGAGGAGGAAGGCCGTCATGGGCAAAGTAGATGCGAACAAAAAGCAAAAAAGAGATTCCCTATTGGACGCCGCCTTTCGCCTATTTATAAAAAATGGCTTTTATAAGACTTCGATTTCTGATATTGTTGCCAAGGCCGGCGTCGCTAAGGGAACGTTTTACCTCTACTTTACAGATAAAGACGACATCCGCAACCACTTAATTTCCTTCAAAGCAAATCAAGTATTTCGGGCGGCATATCGAGATCTCTTAAAAGAAAACATAGAAGAATTTGAAGATCAGGTTATTTTTATGATCGATCATATCTTAAATCAGTTTTGTGAAGATAAAAGCCTCGTACTGTTTTTGTCCAAGCATCTAAGCTGGGGATTTTTCAAGGATGCCTTGATTGAGCCTGGAGACGACGAGTCTCTGACGATCTTTGATATCTATCAACGCCTGCTGGTCCGCTCCAAACGTACCTTCCGCAACCCAGAGGTTATGATCTTTATGATTTTAGAGCTTGTCAGCGGTACAAGCTATCACGCCATTCTCTACAATCAGCCCATGAATATTGACGAATTTAAGCCTTATCTCTACCGCTCTGTACGCAATATTCTCCGGGAGGAAACACTGCCGGACAACGAATCGATTTCATCCTAAATAAAAGCTGCCTTCAGCCGACTGTATTTACCCTTGTCAACAGAAGGCGCCCCATTCACGTATTCATAACAAAACGCACTCGCCGTATGGTTGGTGCGTTTTGTTTCTTTTTTGTCTATTTTTCTCATTATTTGTAACACTATGTTTCATCATTGGAAAATTATCTTTATAGTCGCTATAATAAAGCTATCTTTTGCACAAAGGAGCAATTACTTGTTATTAGAACGGTTAAAAACACTTCGACGGAAAGTGAATTTGAGTCAGCAGGACCTGGCACGGAATATTCACATTTCCAGGGAAGCCTACTCCATGTATGAGAACGGCCACCGACAGCCGCCCTATGAGACTCTAGTTAATCTAGCACACTACTACAATGTCAGTGTTGACTATCTGCTAGGACTCACTGAATGCCCTGCCCCTTCTTTAATCTTAAGTGAAGAAGAATATAAAATGTTAAATGAGTTCCGTTCTCTGGACAAAAGAGGAAAAGACGCTACTTTAGCAGTGCTTCAGTTTGAATACCATCATCAGCTGATGCAGAAGAAAACAATTCCACAAAAAAAGAATGCACACAAAAAAGACGATTCTAATATTCTAAATAGTCTTTGACTTGGTATTTCCTTTTTCGAAACACATTGTTTCATTTTTCTTGATTTCATGTCACTGTTGTAACGTTTCGTTACGAAATTGGTAAAATCCCTTTTCTACCGGTATAATTGGTCTATCTCATTTTAAAGGAGACCGCTTTTGTTGTTAGAACGCTTAAAGACCTTGCGAGAAAAAGCAAAGGTAAATCAACAAGATTTGGCCGACAGCATTCATACCAGCCGCGGTACCTATTCCATGTATGAAAATGGTCATAGGCAGCCCCCTTATGAAATTTTAGTCAGTTTGGCTGAATACTATCATGTCAGCGTCGATTATTTGTTGGGTCTAACCGATAATCCGGAAGTCCCGCCAAAAATTACCGAAGAAGAATACCTCCTTTTAAAAGAATTTCGGAGATTAGACAAACGGGGAAAACAAGTTGCGTTTGCCGTTATGGAAGCGGAATTTCGTCAAATGCTGCCCAAAAAGTCTTCCCTTGCTAAAAAAGAAAAATAGGATTTGGGAGCAGTTTTCTTTTTACCAAATGTTATATAGCCCACTGCGCTTCGCAGTTTTGGTACTATTTAAAGTTCTTTTCTCCAGGTTACAAAATGCTTTTCCAGTTTTCCTACCACCCAGACTACCAGCATGGCAGCCGCTGAAAGCAGCACAATCGGGGCAAACACGCCAGCCCCGTCTAGCTGGGTCATCATTCTCTTGCTAAAATAACCTAGGCCGCTCTGGGCGCCCAGCCATTCTCCAATTGCCGCGCCGATCACGCTGATCGGAACCGCCATCCTCACCGCTGAAAAGAATGACGGAATGGCCCACGGCACTTTCAACTTCCAAAAAATTTCCCACCGGCTTGCCCCGCAAGTTTCCATATATTCTTCCATCTCACGCTTGGTAGAGCGAAGTCCATCGTGGATAGTAATCGTTACCGGAAAAAAGGTAATCAGGATAGCGGCCAATACTTTACTCCAAATACTATAACCGAACCAAAGCACAAAAAGAGGCGCGATTGCCATGGTGGGAATCGTCTGGGATGCCACAATCAAAGGGTATAAAGCTCTCTCCGCCGTTGGATTCATATCCATGAAAACGGCAAGCAAAATTCCAAAAACCAGGGAAATCAAAAGTCCCAGTCCGGTAATCCCCATCGTAGCGGGCAGATGTACGAAAAGCAGCGGTTCCCGCAATTCCCAAAGTTTTTGCAGTACCTGCCATGGCGTTGGTAAAATATATTCTGCGCCGATCCACATGGCAATCCCTTGCCAAATCAACAAAAATCCCAGAATCACCAAACACGGAAGACCTTTGCTGCTTTTTTTCTTATCTCTTTTCATTTCTCGCTTCCTCCTCCCGAAGTCCGGCAATCAACTGCTCCTTTAAATTCTGAATCGCTGTATCTTCTAACATCTTTCGAGTTCTGGGAACGGGAAGGGGAACGGGAACACTGATCAGTTCCCGCACAGGCCGTCCCTGCAGTACCAAAATTCTTGTGGCGAGAAACAACGCCTCTTCCACATCATGAGTCACAAAAATCACTGTTTTCCCCAGATGTTCCCATTGCTTTGCCAACCATTCCTGCAAGGAAACCCTTGTCAGATAATCCAGGGCGCTAAAGGGCTCGTCCAACAAAAGCAGCTCGGAACCGGACAAAAGCGTGCGGGCAAAAGACGCCCTCTGACGCATTCCGCCGGAAAGCTCTCTCGGATATTTCCCGCTGCTGTCGCTGAGACCGACTTGCTCTAGCATCTCCTGAATTTTTTCTTTCTGTTCTGCCTTTGGCACTTTTTTCAATTCCAAGGGCAGCGCCAAATTTTTTTCTAGGGTACGCCAGGGCATCAACAGATCTCGCTGGGGCATAAAACCACTGTAACCCTTTCTCCCTTTCACATCGCTTCCATCCACTCGAATCACGCCGCTTTCCGGTTCTTCCAACTGGTGAATTAAGCGAAATAGCGTACTCTTCCCACATCCGCTTGCGCCGACGACGGCAACAAATTCTCCACGCTCTACCGCAAAGGACAAGTCCTCAAACATCCTCTCCTTCTCCTCTTCATAGCGGAATGTAACGTGCTCAAATTCAATCATTTTCTTCTCTTTCATTGGTTCTCCTTACGATAGAATAAAAAAACCGGGCTATGCCCGGTCTGAATGTTTTTACTGTCAATTCCTCCGTTGGCATAATCCACATCAGGTTCCAGGGTCGAAACGTTCTTTCCTCTCAGCCCAGATGGGCTCCCCTTGACATTTGATAATTTATTCTATTGTTTTACATCTCGCAGCACAATGTGAAAACCCTTTTCTCACTGCTTTTAGAGATATTCTACCACACATTCCATTCTATTTCTACTACTTTAACTTATCCTCTTAAAAGCATCCGGTCATTGGCCAATTTCTTCTTGCTGACTTCCGTATAGCAGGTTAGAAGCCGGTCCACGGTCATCTCTTCTCGTTCTTCTCCCGCCAGATCCAGGATGATTTTTCCATCGTCCATCATGATCGTCCGATTTCCAATGGCGAGAGCCGCCTGCATATCGTGTGTAATCATCATTGTTGTAATATTCCCCGCTTTCACCAATTCGATCGTAATGGCGAGGACCTTTTCCGCCGTGGCCGGATCCAAGGCCGCCGTGTGCTCGTCAAGAAGCAATAATTTTGGCTCGGCAATCGTACACATCAAAAGAGAGACTGCTTGCCGCTGCCCGCCGGAAAGCTGGCCTACCTTGGCTTTCAAGCGGTCCTCCAAGCCCAGATGAAGCCGCTCCAGCAAGGTCCGGAAATAATCCCGGTCGTCCCGACTAACTGCAAACAAGCTCTTTTTCGCTTTTCTTGTATAGGCCAGCGCCAAATTTTCCTCGATAGTCAAATTAGGCGCTGTTCCCTTTAACGTGTCCTGAAAGACACGGCCAATATCGTAAGCTCTCTTATAATCTTTCCAGGAGGTAATATTTTTGCCGTCCAGATAAATACTCCCCGCGTCTACCCAAAAAGAACCGGCAATCGCGTTAAAGAGAGTGGACTTTCCAGCGCCGTTAGAGCCGATGATGGTGACAAATTCTCCTTCCGCAAGCTCCAAATTCACATCGTTCAACGCCTGTTTTTCATTAGGCGTACCTGGATAAAACGTTTTCTTTAAATGATTGCAGGCAAACATCTAGCTCCTCTCCTTTCTCTTCCTATTTTGCTGACGAACCCACTGCTTCACGGCCGGCAAGGACAGCGCCAATGCCACGATGATAGCAGAAACCAGTTTTAAGCCGTAGGAAGGAAATAGTTTTACTTTTAGAGCAATCGCAATAAACATCCGATAGATCACAGAACCAAGAATCGCGGAAAACAGCCCCAGCGTAACCGAGCGGCGTCCCACAATCGTCTCCCCAATGATCACAGAGGCCAGACCGATGATCACCATACCGCTGCCATATCCCGCGTCAAAAAAGGAAAGCGACTGCCCGATCAGGCCGCCGGATAAAGCCACACAGGCGTTTCCCAAAGCGAGGCCGGCACATTTATAGATATCCGCGTTCACCGACGAAGAACGGACCATCTCTTCGTTATCACCGGTAGCCCGTATCGCCAACCCTTGGCGTGTTTTAAAGTAGACGGCCAGCGCCGCCGCCAATATCAGGCAGACCAGAAGGGGAAGCAAAATTTTGCTCTGGTTGGAAGTTAGGCCCAAGCCTTGCTCCATAGCCTGAAACAATGTTTCCCCGGTATTCGCGGAAACATTGGATTTCCCGGATGTGACAAAAAGATTGACCGAATAAAGGCCGGTCATGGTCAAAATGCCCGCCAAGATCGGATGAATTCCGATCTTCGTCTGAAGCAGTCCCGTTACCGTTCCAGCTCCCGCCCCTGCCAAAGCAGCCAGCACGAGGCCCAACAAAGGGTGATTCCCCGCTGTCAGCATCACGGAAACCGCCATGCCAAGGCCAAAGCTTCCATCCACAGTCAAATCCGGCGTATTTAACACTCGAAACGTAATATACACGCCTATCGCCAACACCGCATAGGCAAATCCCTCCTGAAGGGATCGAAGAAGCAGCACGCCCATCCTCTCTCCTATCTGGCCTCCGCCAACTCATTATGTTTTTGAATCACATCGCAGGACGCATCGAACGCAGCCTGCTCGCTTTCCGTCAATTGTAATGTCAAAATCTCTTCCACGCCGTTCTTACCGATAATTGCCGGTACTCCCGCATGGAAATCCCGTTTTCCATATTCACCGCTTAAGTAGGCGGAAACCGGAAATACACGCCGCTCGTCGTAGAGAACTGACTGGCAAAGTTCCGCAACGGCAGCCCCAATTCCAAACTCCGTGGAACCTTTTCCAATCACAATCTCCATCCCAATCTGGTGCGTCCGCTCCTCCAAGATTTCCAAGCGAGCCTTTCCATAGGTTTCCGGATGCTCCTCCATCAGCTGGGTCAAAGGCTTCCCCATCAATGTCACATGGGAAAGCGGCACCATCGAAGAATCTCCATGTTCTCCCATAGCAAAGCACTGAATGGAGCGCATGTCGACTCCGGTCAGCTCATGAAGGGTACGGCGAAGGCGCGCCGTATCCAGGGAAGTTCCTGTGCCAAAAATCTTTTGCGCCGGATAGCCCAGATGTTTTCTCGTATAATTGACCACAATATCGCAAGGATTGGAGATGGAAATAATGATACCATGAAACTTCGTCTGTTTTAGCTTTCCCACCACATCTTTCATGATATCGATGGTATCCCCCAACATATCCAGCCTAGTTTGACCGGGTTTTCTTGACACGCCAACGCTGATCACCAGAATATCTGCATCGTCGCAGTCCTGATAGGTCCCGGCATGGACGTTAACCGGGCGGCGCATAAAGGCGGTAGCGTCCGCCACATCCTTTGCCTGGCTGTCTGCTTTTTTCTCATCAATATCGATCAAGACAATTTCCCCACAGATTCCGGACGCCGCCAACTGTAAAGCGCACAGGGAGCCGACATGACCGGCCCCCAATATAACAATTTTACTCATCATCATTTCCTCCAGCCTTATTCGCCCAGGATCGTAAACTCGGATCTCATCGCATCCGTCAACTCAATATTCAGATCTTTCGCTGTTTTCGCATTGATCATCTTTGCATATTCTGCAATCTGTTCCACCGGATTTTCCGCAATCGTCTCGCCATTGACCAAGCGTTCCACCATCTGGGCTGTCTGCTTCCCCAATACCGTATAGTCAATGCCGACCGTGGCCAATCCGCCGTCGATGACCATCGAATCCGCACCCACGTAAATCGGAATTCCAGCCTCATTTGCCACCTGCAGATAAGCGGCCATCGCTGATGCTACCGTATTATCATTGGGCGTAAAGAACGCGTCCACCGATCCCACCAAAGAGGATGCCGCCTGCTGAACATCAGCCGTCCCTGTCACGGTAGCTTCTTCATATTTCAGGCCATTGGCGTCGCAGTAAGCCTTTGCCTTTTCAATGCCGGTCACGGAGTTGATTTCACTGGTATTATAGACCATACCAAAGGTTTTTACATCCGGCGTCAATTCTGCCGCCAGTTTGATGATATCTTCCACCGGAATGGAATTGGAAACGCCGGTAATATTCCCATCCGTTTTGTCGAGGGCTTCTACCAATCCCGCTTCCACTGGGTTGCTCACTGCCGAAAAAACAATCGGGACATCTTTCGTGGCTGACGCTGCCACCTGGGCCGTCGGCGTGGCGATCGGCACCAGAATATTCACGCCGTCGGTCAACATCTCCTGCACAATTGTCGGAAGCATCGTCGAATCGCCGCTGGCATTCTGGTAAACAATCTCGATCTTCCCCGCTTCTTCCAAAGGCTTTAGCTCCTCAACAATGGTCTCGTAGATTTGATTCAACGAAGGATGATCCATATGCTGAATAATTCCAATCTTATAAACCTCTCCGCCGGCAGACGCCGCAGTTTCAGCCCCCGTATCTGCCGCCGCAGCGGATGCCTCCGTTTTTCCCGCTGCGCTTGCCGTTGTGGCGGTATCGTCTCCGCTTCCACAGCCTGCCAGCATTCCCATCGCCATCAATACGCTCATACCACATGCCAACAATTTACATCTCTTCATTTTTCTACTCCTTTTCAAAATGAGGTGTCCTCAGGTCCGGTATTGGCCGCTTTCCTAAAAATAAAAAATCCCTATTCTGCTCATGCAGAATAAGGACAAGTTCATCACCTGCGGTACCACCTTACTTAATTCGTCTTGAATTCACTCTACCAGGAGTGCCAATACACCCCCTGCCCTTAACGCAGACAATACGTCTCGGATACTCGGCTGTGCCTTTCCCCTTGCCCTCAGCGGCCCATGTAGTACAACGCTTTCTGCGGTTTCTCAGCCTCCCCGCTCTCTGTAAGTGCTCTTTGCAATACCTTCTCCGCCTCTATGGTTTCTGAAGTGTTCTATTTTGGATATGATGTATTATACACACGGTTTTTCCGTTTGTCAACTATCGCTCCATATTTTTTTCATTGTCAGTCATCATTCCCCGAATCCCAAAAGAGACATTGCTTTCACGCTTATACACGATCACAGAAAACCACAACACGGCTTTTACCGCCCTTGGTACAGGTATACAAAACCAGATCGTGTCCGCTGTTGTACACAGTGTTAACATCCGTAGGCTGTAAAATCTCCGTTTTGACGACGGCGTAATCATTTATGACGCCATCCATATCAGTGAAAATTGCCGCTTCTCCCACGGAAAGCTGTTTCAGCAGGCCAAAGTGATTTTTATAGTTATGCGCCGCAATCACAAGATCATCGGTCCGGGAAGAACCAAATTGTCGGCATGGAGCAATTCGCAATCTTTCATAATCCCACTCTGACATGACGGGTAATTCCAGTTCCAATGTGGGAATGGAAATTGTCCCCACATAGGCATAGCCTTCCAATTCCACAACGGGCAATTCCGGATCAAGCGCCTCCACGGATTCTGATATAGCCGTCTCCATTTCCAGCAGAGCCGTATTGTCTGCCTTCCGTTCCTCCATAATAGACTGCACTCCGGCAAGCAAGCTTTTAGCGTTTCGCCCTGCCTGTATATCCGCATACCAGTTATAAAGAACCAAGGACAGCGCGGAAAGAAGCAGCGCTGTCCCTGTAATTATCAAGAGAAGTCCCGCTTTTTTACGCACAGTTCTTTCTCCGCTTTCTGGACATTACAAAGAGGCCAACGGCGATGAATGAAAAACCAAGGCCGCCCAGTACCGGAATAGGCCAACTCATTTGACCGGTTTGAATCAGGGACGCTGTATTTGTAATGGTAACAACGCCCTCCTTTGTGTGATAAGAGGGGGTATACCCCTTAGGAATACCAGTTTCCAGAACACTCCAGTCACCGCTGCCGTCCAGGTTATGCCAAGTATAGGACCAGTTATTCCCTGCACTTAGAATCCCCTTATCTACCGCCTGCTCACCATTATATAGAGTGACAGTGATACAGTCTGGGCGCTGGCCGTTTTTATTCTCTTCGTCGGACCACACCTTTTTCACCGTCAAATTTTCCGGTTCAGGTTTCGGTTCCGGATTCACAGGAGGAGTATAATCCCGGCTGTTGGTGATGAATACTGTGTTGCCTTCTGCCTTATAAGCGCTTTCATATCCGCTGACCGCTTCCTCTTCCACCGTCCACTGGTAACGGTCATCCAAGCCGTCCCAGGTATAGGTCCACTGGTTATCCTGGTTTAACTCCACGGTCTCATGAATGGTTCCATTGCATAGCAAATGTACCTGAACGCTATCCGGACGATCGGGATAGCCGTTGTCATCCCAGACTTTATGTACCGTCAGCTTCTCGTTCTCAATGCCCTCGGCCAAGAAGATCCAATCCACTTCACCGATGCGGTTGGCGTACTTATTATCCAGTTCGATTGGCACATCCAGTTCCACTTTCAGGTTACAGCTTTCCCCCGAATGCAGCGTTGCCAGGAACACATTGTTCGCCAATGCGGCCGCCTGATCTGGGGAAGATTCATAAATCAGTTCCGCCCCGTTGTAGATACGCATCGTCAGCTTCGAAAGAAAATCCTGCATGGCCTCCGCATGCTCATCATGAACTGCTGTCCGCAGGTAAAGCCTGATAAAATCGCAGTCCACCGCGGTATTTTTGATTTTGATACTCTCCGTCAGCTTATCACCGGGCATGACGTTTTTAAAATGATCAAATAGGTCCGTCGCCGTGTATCTGCTGCCAGGCTGAAATTCAAATCCCTCCGCAAGACTCCGAAAGGTCACGCTGGCATCCGCCGCAAAGGCAATAACGGAAACTCCCATGACCAGTATCATAGCCATAAAAAGTGCGGAGAGCCGTTTTACAAAATGTTTCATATCCGCACCTCCTTAATGTCCGTAGGCAGATATACTGCCCTCGGAAATGCTGACGCCCCACGCTGTCCCGGCCGCCCTTGCCGGGCTGCTCTGGATCGCTTCCGCGATCACTTCCATGACCTGCTTCCCGCCGTCAGCGTCGTCATAAACGCCAGTCAATGTGATGCCGGATGTGTCAATAAGAGGATACTCCGGAGATTGCCCAGCCTCAACTGGCAAGGTATAGTAGTAATAATCACCATATTTTACCCAGCCGGTACCCAACGTAAAGTCCGGAATTTCAGCCATACCTCCGATGTGTTGGAGCTCATCGTTGACACGATACGTCACCAGTTTCACCCGGATGTATGCTTCCGTGTCGCCTGTGTTGGTAACATTGACATTGGATTTTCTCGTGCCGTTAAAGTCCTCCGTCACAGTGCAGCTTACGTGAGACGGTGTGAATTGATTTACAACCGGCTCCGTATGGGCCAAAAGGTAGGCTGCCGTACCGCCGATTGTAAGCAGAACAAGAAGCAGGAGGGAGATTAGTAACATGCCGCTTTTACGCGTTTTTCGTCTACTTCTGCGTCTTGGACTGCCATTGGATAAACGTTTCTCTTGGTACATATTCCACCCCTCCTTTCTTAGTAATCCACACCGAAGATGTTTTTAACTACCTGGCTGAATCCATTGAGCCAATAGGAATTGTTCACGCTGTTGGTGCAGACAATGGAGCCTGCTGGGTTTGTGTTTGTAAGCAGCGCTGCGTTTCCATTGTCAGTGATATAACGCCAACTCCATCCGGCATCCTCTTGAATGGTATAAGAACCGACTGGCAGCTCATAAAGGCTCTCGCTGCCGTTGCCTACCATGGTGATTTCCGAATACTTCACGTCACCTTTATAGACCGCAAACACATAAGGTTCTCCGGTAACTCCGCCGGATTTGGTGACAGTAAGCTCACAAGTGTTGACATGAACGGTATAGTTTCCATCTGTATCAGGCGACGTGCAATCGTTTCCTGCCATCTCGCAAATTGTAGTAATCACCGCATCTTCCATGACAACGCCGTCTTTCTTAATTTGGACGGCCACATCAAAGTCGTGTTTGGGAACCATACCGGTAAAGCCACCGGATGTATAAGCGAACCTCAAGGCCGTTTCGGTATAGGGCGGCTCGCCATCTGCATCCGGAATGTCGATGTGGCCGCTGGTTTTATCCATCCAATCAAGCTGAATGGATCCACCTGTATCTGCGCCGAGTTCATAGGTTTCGCCATAGTATTTTTCCACATCATGGACCGTTGCTGTCACAGCAGGCTTGAGCACATGGACAGATACCGTTTGCTTTGTGGACGTGCCTGCCATAGAATTGACCGTACCGGCGGAATTTTCGCCATTTGTCTTGGGCGCATAGGTCACGTGAATGCTGTAGTCCGTACAGTCCCTAGCAGAAACAGTCTCACTGTCGACACCAGATACATTCACGCTAACAAAGTCATACTGCCACCCCGTCGTATCGGGGAGCTTGTAAAGATCACTGACTGCAACGGAATTCCCCTCGTAGATTGTCCTGTCAGAAACGGTAAAAGCTGGTTTTTGAATAGGGACATTAACCGTCGGGGTAGTGCCTGCATCTGCAAACTGCTCCACTTTATTGTCGTCTTTATCATAGACTGCGCTGTTTTCCCACTCGTTAGTTGGGACATCATTGCCGCCAATAAAGCCGGACTTGGGTGTTACCGCAAACTCTATGATCAGTTTCCTGCCATATGTGCCATCCTCCTTGACCGTATCAGATACAAAGTTTGCATTGTAATCAAAACCAGTGACCGATACCGTGCTATTGCTGATTGCCGCACTCACTCCGCTGGCCGGAACTGCATCCGCAAAGGTACCGTCGCTCCTGGCCTCTGCGGTGTACAGGTTGATCTCTGAAGGATCTGCCGGAAGATCAAAATATGGGCTGACCGTGTCTTTGACCACAGTCTGGCTGCCAAGGTCGATATTGGCCGTCTGGATATTGTCGCTGATGGTCTGGAAAATGTTGTTCAGGGAAGTGCTGTCGCTGGCGGTTAAGTAGTAATTGGCCGCGGACTTTGTAAAATTCTCCGTAATTTGATACCCAGTACCGTCACCGCCAAAACGGTTGCCTGGATTAAAACTTCCACGACTCAAGCCGATTGCCGTGGCATCGGAGGAGTTTGAGGAAAGATAGTTCAAAAAACGGTTTCCCGCCGCAATGTCGATCCCATCAAAATCATTCGTTCCAATCAGCGAACTCAACCACGAACCTCCCCAATAGCTTCCGACTGCGCCGGTGCACGGGATATCCGAATAAATGGTGTAATCCCACTTTTCTCCATAAAGCTCATTGGGGTTTGCGCCATTGAAGATCCCAACCGTATAGACGGTTGTTCCATCGTCCTTCAAGTTCTTGCCGCTGGCGATTGCATTGGTGGCAACTGTGGTGTTAAAGTCTGATTGGGTTGTGGGAACGCCGTCGGTAAAGACAATGACAACCTTTTGCCGCTTGGTATTTGAGCCGGTGTATCGGTAGCCGCTGCCCATCAAGTTTTCCGCCCGCTCCATGCCAGCGGCAACATTGGTCGCACCGCTTGGAGAATTGGGAAGGCCGTTGATTCCGCTCTTTAATGTCGTTTTTCCATTTTCATCCACATTGGTCCAGCCCCGCAGAGTAGACGCCGCAGAGCCAAAGGTGACAATGCTCATACGATGATCTGCTTCTGCGGAATATTTACCGGCAACCGCGTCAATAAAGTTATTTACCGCCTGTTTCATCGCATACTGACGGCGATCTGCATTCTGGCTTGTCGATTCGCCGTCAAAGCCGTACGCCATGGAGCCGGATTGGTCAAGCACTAACACAATATCGACTGGCGTCGTCTTGGTCGAGGTGGTAACGGTGCCGGTTGTATAAGCTTCCATGCGGATGGTATAGGAACCGTCCGCATTGGCAGCTGCCGTCTTGCTTAATTCCAAACCATTGTCCACGGTTTCCCCGGCAGCTGCTGGCGCGCGCATCAGGCGCTTTTCCGAAACTACGTCTACTGGCGGAAAAAAGGGACCGGCGTCTGTAAATACCACAGTTGCTCGTTCCTCCATGGGTTCCTCTGCAGAAACTGTCCATGTTCTTGTGATGGCCATACCAAGCAGGAGGGCAAGGCTCAGCAATAAACATATCATTCTTCTTTTTTTCATCTTGCCATCTCCTTATTCTTCTGGCCAGCCCTGGGCTTTCAGGGCCGTAGCTCCATTGTTGGCGGTCTGGACAGCATAGACTGTTACGTCTACCGTAACGGTACTATTCTGGTAGAGGTTACCCACGCTGGAATCAAAGCTGACTGCGGTAAACAAAGGTCCTGTCACCGCACCGGGAGCCAGGGCCTCCTGATAATAATAGTAACCGTCCTCTCCCAAAGTCCATCGAGTCTCGTCAAAATCCAGCGCGATCAGGTCCAAATCTACGTCCCCTTCGACACCGTCTGAGAACATGATTGCCTTTTCCACGCTGACACGCACCCAGGCCGCACTAGAGCCAGTGTTTTTTGCCTCAACGATCTTGGTGACCGCTGTGCCGGGCATGACGCCGCTGACGCCATTTTCTGGGAACAGAGTCGTCTTTTCTTCATCCGCCCATTCCCGTAATTCAATCTCAATCCCGCCCGATGTGATCACATTGTGGGCGGTGTCTTCCGCCGTGAAAAATGCCGTTGTCCCATAAACCAGCAGGGACAGGCATGACATAATCACGGCTGCTGCAAACAGTCTGCTTTTCATTGGCTTCACCTCACTAGGGTAGATTTATATTTCCATCGCAATGAAATATATTATGCAGATACGCCAAAAGCAGCGTCCCATGCGGCCTTGGCAGTGTCAAATCCATCCTTCTGCACTGCATAGCCATGGATGGTAATCTGGGTATTCTCCGCATTGATATCACTCCATCCGTTCACCGTATTGGCTGCATCGGAGATTTTAAAATTCTCAAAGACCTCCAGATCTTTATCCGCCTGTTCCTTGGCATACTCTTTGTAGTACACATTGGCAACGCCATCCAGCGCGGTCCAGCCATTGGCAAGGATCTGGGCAGAGATAGGCTTGTATCCGCCTTCCGCAGCTGCTTCATAAGCAGAGATACCGTTCTCAACCTTTACGAACACATAGCAGTCTTCACTGGCAGCATTCACATGAATGATGGGATCCTTGGTATACTCGTGGCCTGGTACCAGATGATAAGCGTTGGCCTGGTCACGATCCTTGCCTTCCGTGCTGTTGTCCACGTCCTGCTCATCCAACGTGATGGCTACAGAGCCCACTGTGAATGTGTTCGTTGCACTGTCCTGAGAGGTCAGATAGGCCATTGTTCCCAGTACAGAGGCGGCGGTTAGCAATACCGCACAGAACGTCAATAGCAGCGCTTTACTTTTTGTTTTCATGATGAAAACCTCCTTATATATATTAGGAGCCTTGCGGCATTACCCTTCATGTTTTGGGGAGCCCTTCTCCTCCGATCTCCCCTTCTTGTTCTTCTCTCCTTTGCCCTTGGAGGAAAACAGGTCCGGCAGAAAGGCCAGCAGAAACAGAAACGCCCCTGCAGAAATTGCCACATAGACACCTGGAGGGTTCTGAATATAATTGGCCACATAGCCCAGCTTGGGAATGGTAAACACCGGTGTGCCAATTATATTTTGGCAGGGAACCAGGGAACCGTCTTCCGCTTCATTCGCATCGCCTTTGGTACAGAAACGAACCACAGATGCGTCTATTTTATCTGGCACCACCTCCACGATACGGTGAGTAGCAACGGTATCCTCGTCCAGCAAAAAAGTAATCACATCACCGCTGCGCAATTCCATTGGGTCTACGTTTTTCACATAGATCAGCGCCCCAATCTGGTAGGTCGGCTCCATCGAGCCGGAAAGGACGGTGAACACTTGCAGGCCGATCAATCTCGCTCCTGCCAGCAAAAGCGCCAATATTACTGCCGCGCCAACTAAAATGAAAGTGAACCCATTCCATATTCTTTTCACCGTCTTGCTCATTGGCCTGAATATTTCCCTTCTTTTTCGCATGGCTTCGCCTAAGCTGGGACAGTATGTGCGTTTTGCCGGCATATCTTCCGCAAATTTGGAAATCCTATTGCCAGAGGCAGGTAAAATACTTCTTGCTCAATGGCGTATCGGAAAGATCGTAAGCCAACCAGCCCCCAAACGGATCATTTGCCATAGTCCACCAGGCGATATCGTGGAGTTTGTCACTCTACTAAACCGGCAAAAATAAAGCAACATTTGATTGTTCTTTGGAATGATTTCACCTATCATGACACCAAAGTATGACTGCGCAGATTATAACCCTGCTGCTGTCAACTTGTTCATGTTATCCCGTTTTAGCTCCATGGAGGAATGCACATAACGATCCAATGTGATTGCCGTTGTGGCATGTCCCAGAATCTCAGATAAAGATTTGATCTCAAATCCAACCTCAATTGCTCTCGTGGCAAATGTATGGCGAAGGGTGTGGCAGTGGATACCCTCCAATTCGCAGTCATGGGTGTATTTCTCCATACGGTATTGCAGCGTCCTCGGTTCCATATATTCCTTTGTCCCAGTCAAAACGTATGCCGCCGTGCTTTTAGGGTTCATCCGTTCACAAAGCTCAAATGCAAAATCCGTCATGGGGATGAGACGTACGGAAGTATCGCTTTTGGGCGTGCCGACCACAATCCTAGTCTTCGTACTTCCCACTGCCTCTGTATCTTTTAGCCTTTGCAAAGTCGCCGCAATACGGATAGCCCTTTCTGTCAAAGAAATATTCTCCCAGCGCAGCGCGCAAAGTTCCCCAATACGCATACCGGTAAAAAGAGCCAGAAGAACTCCAAATTTGCATTCGTCCATATCTTTCATCAGGTATTCCATAAACCGTTTCTGCTCTTCACGGGATAAAACACGCATTTCTTTTTTTCCTACCTTGGGATAGTTCACCTCGACTGCAGGGAATGTACCAGGAAACACCCCCACCATATATTTCAAAATCCCATGTAAAACAACCAAAATATCATGGACCGTCTTAGGCGCCAATTCACCCTCAAAAAGTAATTCTCTGGTAAACTCGTCAATAAGAGCCGTCGTAAACCCTAGAGGAAAGCACACACCTAGTTTCGGTTTGATATGCCGCTCTAAGATGGTGTTATATTTGATATAGGTAGCCTCCTTAATCCTTGGCTTGCGCAACCGTAACCATTCGTCGCAGTAGAAGGAAAACCGATGGCGAGAGTTGGAAGTGACCAGGGGAGCCCCGTTCGCCAAGGCAGCTTTACATTTTGTCACCTTCTCTTTTGCCTCCCGGTAGGTCCTTCCGTAGCAAAATCCGTATTTAATTTTTCCAGATACCTCGTATCCCTTGATATACCGGGCCTCCCAGCGGCCATCCTTTCGCTTAAAAATATTTTCTCCTTTTGCCAATTTTGTTGACCTCCTCATACATTTTAAACAGCTCTATTTTACTCGATAGAAAAGCGCTGCCCTGACTGCCCAATTGACTGCGCAAAGGAAAAAATCCTGCCTTCCTTGATGGAATCACATATGCAAAATTCACATTTGGGGAATTAAGATAGAGTTTTTATCCCAATTTTAGTACGATCTATTGATTTTACCGATCATGTGTGTTATAATATCTTCGCATAAAACGAATGTAACAGACTCGCGGAGTGACAAACTCCACGAAATTTTTCAAATAAAATCACGCCATAGCGAATGCCCCTTACGGGAACTTGCTATGGCGTGTTTCATATTCTTGAAATGATTCATGACTTGATGATGCTGTGTCCCATTGATGGAATCAGAAAAATATAGTAGACTAAAAAGAAGAAAAAGAAAGGAATCCTATCATGGCCGAAAATAGAAGAACCCCAAAACTTGTCGATGAAATCTCCGCAGGCCCCTGCCTGTTTGCCTGGGAAGAATATTGGGAGGAAGACGACGCCGGTTTTTGCTGCGTCGACTATGTACTGGAAAAACATACCCGTCTGGTAGCTCTTGATGCCAATACCAGACAGCAGCTCTTTGCATACCCTTTCGATGGTAAGGAATATCCCAAAAATCTAGAATATAAAAATCAACGCGTCGTCGCTGCCTTTCACCAAAGCTGGGACAGGAAAACCCTTGTGACAATCGATCCCAATACCCTTCAAATCCTATCGGAAGTCACAGAAGAAGATACGTAAATCCCCCTTTCGCTCCCCTACGGATTTCAGTACCAAAAGACCTCGCACGAAAAGCTGCCGGAATATTTTGTATTTGCAGGGGCATTAGTACTTCTTCGATTTCGGGAATTTGTCTTACGAGCAAAAATAAGACTGTTTGAGCGCAGCGAGTTTCTTATTTTTGTGAGTGCTTTTCACAAATTACCGAAATCCTAGAAGTACTTGCCCCGAAACTCTACAAAATATTCCGGCAGCTTTTCGTGCGAGGTCTTTTGGTACCGGACTCCGTAGAGGAGCGGAAAGACACTTTAATCATTTAGCACCTGTTTGCTTTTCCACTTTCCGCTTTGAAACCGGAAAAGAAAAATCACGGCTCGGATCGTCCAGTCGCAAAACATGCCAATCCACATGGCCACAATTCCCATCCCCACTACCTTCACAAGAAAAATGCTCAGGCTAACTCGGCACAGCCACATAGAACAAGTGCTGACGATCATGGCAAAACGGACGTCTCCGGCAGCCCGCATTCCGTAAGCAGGAATAACGGCCACAGCCCATGTAAAACACTTGACAAAGCAGATCAGCCAAATTAGACGGCCGCAAAGCTCCGCACTTTCTGCTTCCATTCCTGCCAACGTTGTGATCCCCTTTACTGCTATCCCCAAAGTTACGCCACTAATGAGCACCACAATTTCTGCATATCCTGTCAATTTCTTTATGTAAAACTCCGCTTCTTCCATCCGTCCGGCGCCGATACACTGTCCCACTACCGTAACCAACGCCAGTCCAATTCCCAGGGCGGCGGTACTGCTGACATACTCCAAAGCCTGAGTCATCGCCTGAGCCGCCAGAGCAGTCGTACCCAGGGTGGATAGGGTGGACTGAATGGCCAATTTGCCAAACTGAAACATTCCATTTTCAATGCCGTTGGGAACAGCAATTGCCAAAATTGTTCCAATCATCGCAAAATTCGGCCGAATTGCCCTGCAATCCCGAACAACCACTTTCCGGCCCGGTCTGCGCAGAAAAGCTAACATCACCACCGCAGAAAATACCCGTGAACCAAGGGTCGCGATGGCCGCTCCGGCGATTCCCATCCGAAAGCCAAAGATCAAGAGGGCATTTCCTATGATGTTCAGCACATTGGAAATCACAGAGACCGTCATGGGCAAACGGGAATTTCCCTCCGAACGATAAATCGCGGCCGCTGTGCTGTACAGGGCAATAAAGGGATAAGATAAGCCAGTATAGAAAAAATAGACGAGAGAGTCGGCCATCACAGCCTCCTCCACGCTGCCAAAGATCAAGCGCAGCAGCGGAGTCCGAAGTCCCACGCAAAATACGGTAATTCCAAGGGAAATGGCAAGAGTAGCTAACAGCACCTGCCTGGCCGATTCGTTCGCCTTTTTTTCGTCTCTGCGTCCCAGATACTGAGAGCAAATCACCGTGCCGCCCACCGCCATAGCGGAAAAGACCATGAGAACCAGACTATTGATCGAATCGACCAGCGAAGCGGCGGAAATCGCCGCAGGACTGACATTGCTGACCATCATCGTATCCGCTGTCCCCATCAAAGAATTTAAAAGCTGCTCGATCATCAGCGGGAAGATCAACGCCATCAATGCTTTTTGAGAAAACATAGCGTCGGCCGGAAACCGATTTTTTTTCTTTTGATATATTTTCCCGATCGCCACAGCTCCGGCTCCTTTCTCTCCCGTATCATCCTGCCTTTATTATACACTAGTCTCCCCAATAATCTATGGTTTCTAATGAAAAAAATCCGGGTTCCCGACGGTCCCCGGATTTTTCCTTCTTAATCCATTTTCTTCAAACTGTGCTTCACCATAAACTGAACCGCCTCATTTCCCGGAGCAGGAATCATCTTTCTCTCCTTCCCAATCTCAAGGAACTCCGGCGCTTCCGCCGTATAAGGCTTCCAGGTATCGCTTCCCTGTGGATTCGGATTGCCCGTCTTGATAAAGTTCGCCCAGCAATCCGCCAACTCGTTGGAAAGATCAAAGTCAAATCCCGTATAAGGGCGATTCGAACGCAGCAAGGTCTGGAATACAAAGTGGTGTTCCACCGAATGATGCGCGCCGGTCGCTTCCGCTCCGGGCGGCACATAGGTGAAATAGTAAGCGTAGGCCGGTTTTCTTCCCAGCTTCGCCTGATTTTCACACCAAGCAATATCTCCTGCCAGCATGTCGTCTCCCATCCGATTCTCAAAGAACTGCGCGCAGTAAGCGGGATCTTCCGGACGAACCACGTTCAAATATTCCTCTTTATCCTCCCGATATGTCTCGGCGACTCTCTTTATCACGTCCTCTGCCGGAGCCGGAGCCCCTTTATGGCGCATCTCGTCCGCCGTACAGCCGACCATGGTCTCCAGTTCCGGATGCTTGCCGGAAAGGAAATACTGAGCCAGCGGTTCGGTCAACGCATAGCCGTCGATACACGGAGAAAACGGCTTTTCAAAAGATTCTTTTTTAAACTGCTGATAGGTATCTACGATGGTCTGGGCATCCACTTTACGCGCTTCCCCTACCGTGGAAACTCCCAAAAGCTGGAAGAACCGCTTTCCTTCTTCTTCCGCGTCTGTCAGGGATTTGTGTTCCAGCACGCCGCCCCGCGCCAGGCCGCCGCCGCTTTGCATAATCGCACGCTTAAAATCTCCCGCTACCAACGGGCACGCACACATATTTTGAACGCTGAATCCACCGGCAGACTGGCCAAAAATCGTCATGTTATCCGGAGCTCCGCCAAAAGCGGCAATGTTTCTCTTTACCCACTTTAAGGCCGCCGCCTGATCTAAGGTGCCATAATTTCCCGTGGAACCATGCGGATCTTCCGCTGCAAGATCCGGATGAGCCAGAAAACCGAATGCATTCAAACGATAGTTCAAAGTTACCATCACAATGCCACGCTTGGCAAATCCCTCTCCATCGTAGGCATTCAGATAACCATATCCAGTCTCAAATCCACCGCCATGGATATAGACCGCCACCGGCAATTTCTCATCCGCTGATTTGGCCGGAGTCCAAACATTCAAATATAAACAGTCCTCGTTTAACGGGTATTCCACCACATAAAATTCACTGGCCGCCAAAGTATTTCCGCCTTCCGACGCAAAACGCGGCTGCGGGCAGATATCGCTAAAGCGATAGGCCGGATAGACGCCCTCCCAATTTTCTACCGGCTGGGGGGCTTTCCAGCGCAGCTCTCCAATCGGGGGCTTTGCAAAAGGGATTCCCTTAAAGACACTGACCGCCTGATTTCCAGCAGGCAAGCCTTCCACGATGCCATTTTCCGTTTTTACTTGCAATAATGCCATATTTCCTCCTCCATTTCCAGGCACTCGAACGCCAAACCTTGTTTTCCTTTTCATGATATCACACCGCTAAGGCAGCTTCCATTGCCAGTTTTTTTAAAGTGTGGCATTTTTTTAAAAATTTGAAAACCGCCGTAGGGAATTTGTTTCCCATACGGCGGTATCTCAGTATTTAACGCGATTCTTTTCCTTCATGCTTCTTTTTGTAATCCAAAAAAAACTTTTTCAGCCTTACCAGAGATTTGATTAAGATCCCCTTCTCTTCTCCATCCAGATTCTTTACGACCGCCTCGATCATCTCATGATGGAACACTTCATGATGACGATACGCCCGAACGCCCTTCTCCGTCAAAAGAATATAGACCACTCTTCGGTCCTCCTCGCTTCTCTGGCGGACCACGTAGCCTTTTTTCACCAGATTATTCATCGAGATCGTCAGAGTTCCCATGGTCACGGACAGCTTTTTTGCAATCGAGGACATATTCTGCGGCTCATCCATACCGACCGCCTCGATAATGTGCATATCGTTGTTGGTGATGTCTCGGAATTCGCCGGTGATGATCGCATCCTGTTCAATATCCATGATATCGTTAAAAAGCACGACCAGAATATCGTTCAACGCCTGATAACTGTTTTCCATGACATCCCCTCCTCCCTCGTCCCAGCTGGGTATCTTAGGCTATGATAGCACGTTTTTTCTTGGGAAGCAAGGCATTTCCTACCCTTCCGGAAACAGATCCGCCATCACTTCCGGCACCGTTTCCATCCGTTTCGAACGCCAGGCGTTGGCGCCGCAAAAAATCAAAGCGTCGTCCATCCGCCCCTTTGCCGCGTTCACCAAAGCATCGGTAATGCAATAAGGAATCTCTGCCGGACGGCAATGCTCCAAGCATTGATGGCAAAGGGCTGGTTTCTTTTTTCCCGAACGCTTTAAAAAGGAATTTAAAATGGCCCTTCCCGGCATTCCCACCGGACTTTTGGTAATTACAATATCTTCTTCCTTTGCCTGAAGATAGGCTTTTTTGTAGGCGTCCGGCGCGTCGCATTCCTCCGTCGTCACAAAGCGGGTGCCAACCTGAACGCCGTCCGCGCCCAAATCCACCAACGCATGACGTACGTCTTCTCTGCCATAAATCCCGCCAGCCACCACCACTGGTATCTTTTTCCGGTATTTTCCAGCATAGCCGCGGACGGTCTCGATAATTCGTTTAATTTCCTCTTCAAAGGCACGTTTTGTCAGGCTTTTTGCTTCTTCCTCGGAAAATCCCAAGTGACCTCCGGCTTCCGGCCCTTCCACCACGACCAGATCGGGTGCAGTCTGATAGCGCCTATCCCAAAGCTTACAGATCAGGGCAGCCGCCTTAGAGGAAGAAACGATCGGCGCCAGCTTTGTGGAAAAACCAGCGGCAAATTTCGGCAAATCCACAGGAAGACCGGCGCCGGAAACAATCAAATCCGCCCCCGCTGCCGCTGCCGCTTTCACGTACTCTCCATAACGTTTGGTCGCTACCATAATATTAAACCCAAGAATCCCCTCCGGCGCCATCCGCCGCGCCTTCCGAAATTCTTTCGCCAGGGCTCGAAGATTGGCCGCAATGGGATTTTGGTCAAAATCCGGCTCCCGCCATCCAATCTGCGCCGTCGAAATCAGCCCGACTCCCCCCTCTTTCGCGACGGCTCCCGACAGGCCGGACAGGCTGATTCCGACTCCCATACCACCTTGAATCAGCGGCAGTCTTGCCATTCGATCTCCAATCTGTAATGGCTGCATATTTTTTCTCCCTTCGGCCTACAGGGCCCGGAAACGCTGATAACGGCGTTCCACCAATTCCTCCAGAGAAAATTCCTGATATCTATGCAGAAAATCCCGAATTTCTACACGAAACAGGCCGCACAAAATCCCCTTATTTTCCTCGCAAGCGGGAATCTCTTCCGGCAAAATTTTCTCGATGACGCCAAGTTCCTTCAAATCCTCCGCAGTCATCTTCATCACCTCAGCCGCCTCGCTGGCCCGCTTGCTGTCTTTCCAGAGAATCGACGCAAAGCCTTCCGGAGACAACACCGAATAAACCGCATTTTCCATCATCCAGACCTCGTCGGCCAAGGCAAGCGCCAGGGCGCCGCCGCTGCCCCCTTCCCCAATCACGATGGAAAGCACTGGGGTTTTTAGGGAAGCAAGCTCAAACAAATTTTCTGCAATCGCCCGTCCCTGCCCTCGTTCCTCCGCTTCCAAACCGCAAAACGCGCCGGGAGTATCCACCAGGCAAATCACCGGACGGTGAAATTTTTCTGCCTGTTTCATCAGACGCAAGGCCTTCCGGTACCCATCCGGGGATGGCATTCCAAAATTCCGATTGAGATTTTCTTTCAGATTTTTTCCCTTTTGCTGTCCGATCACCGTCACCGGAATCCCCTGAAATAGAGCAATGCCCCCGACAACCGCGCCATCGTCCCGGCAGTAACGGTCCCCGTGCAGCTCAAAGAAGTCCGAAAACACACCCTCGATATAATCCAGCGCATTTAAACGCTCCGCCTGGCGGGACCGCTCCACCACTTCCCAGGCGGTAATCTTTGCCCTTCGCCTTTTTTTCGGCAGAAAAGGTTCCGCCGCATCCTCCCATTCCCCTTCTTTGTGGAGAGCAAGCAGCCTTCCCAGCGTTTCCTTTAGATTTGCCCGCTCCACAATGGCGTCCAAAAAGCCATGTTCCAATAAAAATTCCGACCGCTGAAACCCTTCCGGTAGTTTCTGTTTGATGGTCTGCTCGATCACCCGCGGACCGGCAAACCCAATTAACGCGCCTGGCTCCGCCAGGATGATATCGCCAAGCATAGCAAAACTTGCCGTCACACCGCC
Source organism: Hominifimenecus sp. rT4P-3 (assembly GCF_051055405.1). Taxonomy (GTDB): domain Bacteria; phylum Bacillota; class Clostridia; order Lachnospirales; family Lachnospiraceae; genus Pseudolachnospira. The sequence goes on from NZ_CP167068.1 coordinate 2,774,751, forward strand.
GGTCGTCGGATCTGTCAATACGCTGATATAGAGAAGTCCCGCGTCGCTGTGCCTCTTTAAAGCCGCCGATGTTTTCGCCATCTGCATCAAAGAGACGATTCCCTCCTGCATTCTGGCTCCTCCGGAACAGCAGAACAAAATCAACGGCAGCCGCTCCCTGGTGGCCCGTTCCACCGCCTGGGTAATCCGTTCTCCCACCACAGAACCCATGCTTCCCATCAGAAATCTGGCGTCGCAAATCCCAATCACGGCGGAATGCCCGCCGATCTTCACCCGGCCGGTCATCACTGCTTCCGTCAGTCCGGTGGTCTCTCTCATCTGCTGAAGTTTCTCCCGATAGCCGGGAAAATCCAGCGGGTCTTGTTCTTCGATTTGCCCATCCCAGGATTCAAAACTTCCCTTGTCGGCAATCATCCGCAGACGCTGATGTGCTTTCAGCCGGAAATACCCATGGCATTTGGGGCAAATATAGGAATTTGCGCGCACCTCGTCTTTGTAAACCATATTGCCGCAGATCCCGCATTTTGTCCAAAGCCCCTGCAGCAGTTCTGTCTCTTCCGTTTCACGGCGGCTCTTTTTTGCCCTTAAAGCCGCTGGCTTTTTCCCCCACAGATCTTTTAACATAGGCTGTTATCCTCAAAATATTTCTCAATAAAGGAGGTATCCTGCTTTCCTTCCTGAAAAACCGGATGCCCAATGATTTTTAGCTGGTATTCCTGGGTCGTCTCTACCCCTTCCAGCACTAGCTCATCCAAAGCCCTCTCCATCTTTCGGATGGCTTCCTCTCGGTCTTCTCCGTGAACGATAATCTTTGCAATCATGGAATCATAGTAAGGCGGAATCTGGTATCCATTGTAGACAGCTGTATCCACCCGGACGCCATTTCCACCCGGCAGATGAATATCCGAAATGATTCCCGGACAGGGTTTAAAATTTTTCTCTGGATCTTCCGCGTTGATCCGGCACTCCAACGCATGACCGGTCAGCCGGATCTCCTCCTGCCCAAACCGCAGCCGTTCCCCTGCCGCGATCCGAATCTGCTCCTTCACCAAATCCAGGCCGGTCACAGCCTCGGTCACCGGATGCTCCACCTGGATCCTGGTATTCATTTCCATAAAATAAAAATGGCCCTCTTCATCCAGAAGAAATTCCACTGTACCCGCATTTTCATATCCGGCGGCTTTTGCCGCCTCCACCGCGGTCCGTCCCATGGCCTCCCGCAGTGATTCTGTCAGGGCCGGGCTTGGAGCCTCTTCTACCATTTTTTGATGACGGCGCTGTACCGAACAATCTCTCTCGCCCAGGTGAATCACATTTCCATAGGAATCCGCCAAAATCTGAAATTCCACATGACGGGGATTCTTTACAAAACGTTCCAGATACATGGTTTTATCCGAAAAGCCTTTTTCCGCTTCCCGCTGCGCTGTCAAAAACTGGGCGGTAAATTCCTCTTTTGACTCGGCTACGCGCATCCCGCGTCCACCGCCGCCGGCAGCCGCCTTGATCATCACCGGATAGCCGATCTTCTCCGCCGCCATCAGGCCCTCTTTTTCCGTAAAAACCGGTTCTTTTGTTCCCGGCACCACCGGTATACCCGCGGTGATCATGGTATTGCGTGCCTCCGCTTTATTTCCCATGCGGGCAATGACAGAACTTTTGGGGCCAATAAAACGAATCCGGCATCTCTCGCACATTTCCGCAAATTTACTATTCTCTGACAAAAAACCAAATCCTGGATGAAGCGCATCGGCTCCCACCGCGATTGCCGCGCTTAAAATCCGTTCCCGATTCAGGTAACTTTCTCCCGGAGAGGCCGGGCCGATACAGACGGCTTCATCAGCCAAAATCGTGTGAAGCGCCTCACGATCCGCTTCGGAATAGACGGCCACCGTGGAAATCCCCATTTCCCGGCAAGCCTGAATGATACGCACGGCAATTTCGCCTCGATTCGCTATCAAGATCTTCTGAAACATTTGATTCCCCCTCTGGACTTTCTTTCCTGCTCACACCCTCGGCAGGGCCAAAAATCACTGCACAATAAAGGTCATTTCTGCGGTTACCGCCATCTGCCCATCCACCGTAGCCGTCCCACGGCCGATGCCCACCGGTCCTTTTTTCCGGATAATCTCACAGGTAAGGCGAAGCGTATCGCCCGGAACTACCTTTCGCCGGAATTTCACCTTATCCAGACCGCCGAAGAAAGCCGTCTTCCCTTTATTTTCTTCCATGCTCAAAATGATCGCCGCGCCAACCTGAGCCAACGCCTCCACCACCAGTACACCCGGCATCACCGGCTCCTCCGGAAAATGGCCGGCAAAAAAATCCTCCCGGTAGGTCACGTTTTTTATCCCCACCGCCCGCTCGCCTGGCGTCAGCTCTTCCAACCGATCCAGCAGCAAAAAAGGATGGCGGTGGGGAATAATCGCTTCGATCTCCTTGATCCCTAACGACATATCTCCTCCTCACCGAATGCGGAAAAGGGGCTGGCCGTATTCGACCACCTGCTCGTTTTCCACCAGGATCGCAGTCACGATGCCATCCGCCTCACATTCGATTTCATTCATCAGTTTCATGGTCTCAATAATACCCAGCACCTGCCCTTTTTTCACCGCGTCGCCTACACGGACAAATGGCTCCGCGTCCTCGCTGGGAGTGCTGTAAAACGTCCCCACCAAAGGAGACTTCACAATATGTTCCGCCTCCATGCCATCCGGTACCACAGAAGGAAAGCGTTCCGTCGGCCCACACTCGGCGGCAGGCACCAGGCATCGTTCCGCCGGGCCGCTCTCCTGGATGGCGGCAGCTGGAACCATCCCCGGATTCGCCTTTTTCAGTACCAGACGCGTCTCTTTCTCGCTGTATTCCAACTCGCTGAGAGAAGAGTTCGCCATGGCCTCCATCAACTGTAAAATCTGTTCGTGTTCCATGGCAAGCCTCCTAATCCTCGTATTTCTTTAAACAAAGCGTCGCATTGTGTCCGCCAAACCCTAAGGAATTGCTCAGACAGCAGTTGATATTTTTTGAAATGCCTTCCTTTACATAGTTCAAGTCACATTCTTCATCCGGCAGCTGATAACCTGCCGTGGGATGGACAAAGCCATCTTCGATGGTCTTCACACAGGCAATAAACTCCACGCCTCCCGCGGCGCCCAGTAGATGCCCTACCATGGATTTGGTGGAGCTGACCAAAAGCTTCCCCGCGGCGCTGCCAAACGCTTTATGAATGGCCCGCGTCTCAAACAAATCATTGTGGTGGGTGCTGGTGCCGTGGGCATTGATATAATCCACCTGCTCCGGTGTCACCTCCGCCTCCGCCATCGCCAATTCCATGGCTTTGGCGGCCCCGCTCCCGTCTTCCGCTGGGGAGGTAATATGGTAAGCGTCGCTGGTGGCCCCATACCCGGAAAGTTCCGCGTAAATCCTGGCCCCTCTGGCCTTCGCATGTTCCAGCTCTTCCAGCACCACGACGCCAGAGCCCTCTCCCATCACAAAGCCGCTCCGCTCTTTGTCAAAAGGAATGGACGCCCGCAGCGGGTCAGTGCTGGTGGTCAAGGCGGTCAGAGCCGTAAACCCCGATACTCCCAGGGAGGTAATGGCGCTCTCCGTCCCTCCGGCCAGCATCACGTCGGCCTCCCCGCACTGGATACTGCGGAATGCCTCGCCGATGGAATGGGTTCCCGTGGCGCAGGCCGTCACCACATTGATACACTTGCCCTTCATGCCGAACTGGATGCTGACATTGCCCGCCGCCATATTGCTGATCATCATGGGGACCAGCATGGGATTCACCCGCCGGGGCCCGCCGGACAACAGCCGTTGGTACTCCCGCTCAATGGCTTGCAGGCTGCCGATCCCAGAACCGATACTGATGCCGACTCGAAAAGGATCTTCCTTCTCCATATCAAGCCCGGCGTCCTCCACGGCTTCCTTCGCTGCCGCCACGGCATACTGACAAAATGCTTCCATCCGCCTCGCCGTCTTTTTGTCCATATATTCTCCAGCGTCAAAATTCTTCACTTCCGCCGCCAGTTTAACTTTATAATCTTCCGTATCAAATTTGGTAATCGCTCCGATTCCCACAATTCCTTTCTTTAAGGATTCCCAGAATTCTTCTACACTGTTTCCCACCGGGGTAATCGCCCCCAGCCCGGTCACTGCCACTCGTCTCATATCATTCTCCTTTACATGGCCATCCCGCCGTCCACACAGAGCACCTGACCGGTGATATAACCGGCCTTCTCCGAGGCCAAAAAGGCAACGGCCGCCGCAATATCCTCCGGACGTCCAAAATGCCCCAGCGGAATCTGGGAAGACGCCGCTTCCCGCACCCGCGCAGGCAGCCCTGCCGTCATATCGGTATCGACAAAGCCCGGCGCCACGGCATTGACCGTAATCCCGCGGGACGCCACTTCCCTGGCCACGGACTTGGTCAATCCGATCAGCCCTGCTTTGGAAGCGCTGTAATTGGCCTGGCCGGCATTTCCCATCACGCCGGAAACTGATGAAATATTGATGATACGGCCGCTTCTCTGCTTGAGCATCGCTTTTGCCGCCCATTTGCAGCAGTGAAACGCCCCTTTTAGATTGGCGTTCAAAACGGAGTCCCACTCTTCTTCGCCCATACGCATCAGCAGGCCGTCCTTTGTGATACCTGCATTGTTAACCAAAATATCGATTCTCCCATAACGGGCCAGAAGATCGGCAAAACATGCTTCTACCGCCGCGCCGTCCGCCACATCGCAGGAAACAGCTTCCGCTTTTCCGCCCGCCGCCTCAATCTGACGCACAGTTTCCTGGGCCTGATCCTTCGATCCGCGATAATTGACAATCACCAACGCGCCCTCCGCTGCCAAAGCCAGCGCAATTGCTCTGCCGATGCCTTTTGCCCCACCGGTAACCACCGCCACTCGATTTTCCAATATGATCCGCCTCCTTATGCCAGTTTTTTATATTTCCAACGCTTCCAGCTGCTCCAAGGTCTCCACATTGTACCACTTGGCTTCCTTTGTCATTTTCCGAAGAAAGCCGGTCAGCGTCCGCCCCGGTCCGATTTCCACAAAAGTATCGATACCGTCCGCCAGCATCCGCTCCATGGTCTGCTGCCAGCGCACCCCATGGCTGACCTGACATTTCAGCAGGTCTTTCACCTCTTTGCTCTGAGTCACATATTCCGCCGTCACATTGGTAATATAGGGGATCCTCGGCTCCGCCAAGACAACTGGCTCCAGGGTCTCGCCTAATTTTTCTCCGGCCTCCTGAAGCATCGCCGAATGAAAAGGACCGCTGACATTGAGGGGAACCACCCGCTTTGCCCCAGCCGCTTTTAAAGCCGCCCCGGCTTCTTCCACAGCGGCCAGCTTTCCGGAAATGACGGTCTGACCTGGACAGTTATAATTTGCAATCTGTACGTCTTTTCGGTCTCTCAGCACGTCCTCGATGGTCTCATTTGCGAGGCCCATCACAGCGGCCATACCGCCCTGACCGGCAGGAACCGCCTCCTGCATCAAAATCCCCCGCCGGCGAACCACGGATACCGCGTCTTCAAATCCCATCACGCCGCAGGCAACCAGCGCGCTGTATTCCCCAAGGCTGAGTCCTGCCGCCACGTCTGCCCGAATCCCCCGGCTTTCCACTTCTCGCAAGATCGATACGCAGGCGGTCAGCAAGGCCGCCTGGGTGTATTCCGTCAAATCCAGCCGGTCATTGGGCGTAAAGCAAAGTTCCTCCATCGAAAAGCCTAACTGCCTGGTGGCTGCCTCAAAGGTCTCCCGAACCAACGGACATTTCTCATAAAAGTCCTGGGCCATTCCCACTTTTTGAGCGCCCTGACCTGGGAAAAGAAACGCTATTCTTCCCATCGCTCCGCTCCTTTTAACAGGGTCTTCGTCTCGCTTACCAATTCCTGGATGATTTCCGCGCAGGACTGGCGTTTTCGAATCAAGCCCGCAATCTGGCCTGCCATCACGCTGCCATTTTTTACGTCGCCTTCCTGCACCGCGCGGCGCAGGGAGCCAAGGGTCAGCTTTTCCAGTTCTTCAAAGGGAGCGCCTTCCTTTTCCAGTTCCAAATATTCTCTCGTATTTTGATTCCGCAGCGTGCGGACCGGATGGCCGTGGCTGCGTCCCGTTACCACGCTGTCGATATCTTTTGCATCGACAATTCGGTTTTTATAATTTTCATGGACCACCGCCTCGTCGGAAACCACGAACCGTGTTCCAATCTGGACGCCTTCCGCGCCCAGCAAAAACATGGCCGCCATTCCTCTGCCATCTCCGACGCCGCCGGCTCCGATCACCGGAATTTCCACCGCGTCTACCACCTGGGGAAGAAGCGTCATGGTGGTCTGTTCTCCGATGTGACCTCCCGCCTCGCAGCCTTCCGCCACAACGGCGTCTGCGCCATACCGCTCCATCCGGCGCGCCAAAGCCACGGACGCTACGACAGGAATCACCCGGATTCCAGCGCTTTTCCACGTCTCCATGTACTTTTCCGGATTCCCGGCCCCAGTCGTGACAACCGGCACTTTCTCTTCCCAGACCACCTGGGCCACTTCATCTGCGTAGGGGCTGAGAAGCATGATATTCACGCCAAAAGGCTTTTCGGTTCTCTCCCGTACTTTACGAATTTCCTGACGCACCACCTCGGCGGGCGCATTGGCGGCTCCGATCAGTCCAAGACCGCCTGCCTCTGAGACCGCCGCGGCCAGATGGTGCTCCGCAATCCAGGCCATTCCGCCCTGGATAATCGGATATTTTGTTCCTAAAAGCTCGCTTACTCTTGTCTTCATGGCTTCCGCCTTTCTTATTCGGTAATTCCCTTGGATGCCAGGTAGTCAATTACATCCTGCACCGTCTCCATCTTCTCCAAATCATCCGTCGGAATCTCAATGGCATACGTATCCTCCAAACGCGTCACCAACTCAAACAGATCCAGAGAGTCCGCATTCAAATCGTCCTTTAACGACTTCTCCGCCGTCACCTCCTCCGCATCTACGCCCAACTGGTCTGCAATCAATTCTTTCATTTTCTCTAACATCACAATTTCTCCTTTTTGTTTTCTTATTTTTCTCAGAGGCTCCTTTTGGCCTCTGGAATTTTCTATTTTTCAGGAATTCAAGTGCCGAGAGGCTTCGTGTTAAAAAAGTCGGAATATTTTGTATTTGCAGGAGCGTTTGTACTTCTTCGATTCCGGGAATTTGTATTGCGAGCAAAAATAAGACTGTTTGAGCGCAGCGAGTTTCTTATTTTTGTGAGTGCTTTTTACAAATTCCCGAAATCTTAGAAGTACTCGCTCCGAAACTCTACAAAATATTCCGACGCTTTTTAACACGAAGCCTCTCGGCACTTGAATCCTGGAGAATAAAAATTACTCACCAAGAATACCACGCAAAGCTTTACCATTCCATCACGATGGACCCCCAGCTCAGTCCTGCCCCGAACCCGGACAAAACCAGCTTTTCCCCTCGAACAAGAGAACCCTTTCGGTTCCACTCATCCAGCAAAAGCGGGATACTGGCCGCCGCCGTATTTCCAGTTCGCTCGATATTCATCGGTACTTTTTCCAGCGGAATTCTCAAATTCTTTGCCACTGTCTCCAAAATTCTCCGATTGGCCTGATGAAAAAAGAAATGGGAAACGTCTCCTACGCAGACGCCGGCGGCTTGTAAGGACCGCCGTACCGTCTCCGGCACCGTCCGAATCGCAAATTTGAAAATTTCCTGTCCATCCATCTGAATATAACTTTTCTGGCTTCCTTCCTCCGATGCGTCCTGCAATGGATTTTGAAGGGGAATTCCTGGGCAGGGAAGCGCCATGCCTTTGCTTCCCTTACTTCCCATATCGATCGCTAAAACGCCCTTCTCATCGATACCAACCACCGCAGCGCCCGCGCCGTCTCCAAAAAGGACGCAGGTTCCGCGATCGCTCCAATCCACCACTTTTGAAAGGGTCTCCGATCCGATCACCAATGCCGTGCGAGCCATCCCGGATGTCAAATAGGCCTGCGCCGTAGCAAGGGCAAAAAGGAAACCAGAACACGCCGCGCCAATATCCATACAAACCGCATGTTCCATCCCAAGCTCCGCCTGAACCTGGCAGGAAACGCTGGGGCAAAAATAGTCCGGCGTCATAGTTCCAACCAAAATGAGATCGATCTCCTCCGAGGTTACTCCCGCATTCGCCAGCGCCGCCTCCGCCGCTTTTACCGCCATCTCTACCGTCCCGGTTTTGGTGATATGCCGTTCCCGAATTCCCGTCCTCTCTCGAATCCAGGTATCGCTGGTATCCAGCCACTGGGCCAGATCATCATTGGTCAAATACCCTTCCGGCAGATAACTGCCAGTTCCTAATATTCTCGCTCTCATCCCATCTGCTTTCCATTCTTCTATTTTATTTGAATTTCTAATGTTTTTGTTTTCTTATATTTTGTATTTCAAACTATTTTAGCATAAAAGTATTATAGCAGAAAATTCCTCCGTGTCAAGAAAAATCCAACAAAGGATCTCTATCAAGATTTTGAGGTCAGAAAGGGGCCGTATAAAAGGTATCGGAATATTTTGTAGGGTTTCGGAGCAAGTACTTCTAGGATTCCGTAAATTTGTGAAAAGCATGAACAAAAATAGGAAACTCGCTGCGCTCAAACAGTCCTATTTTTGTTCATAAGACAAATTCCCGGAATCGAAGAAGTACTAACGCTCCTGCAAATACAAAATATTCCGATACCTTTTATACAGCCCCCTGTTGACATCCGAATCCCTATAGAACCAAAAGGCGCTCCCCTTAATTCCTCAATTTGAACGTCTTTGGCGCCAGACGATATACCAGAATGCTCGCCACAATGCTGTAAAGCACACAAAATCCAATGGTCATAACGCCAAACACCAACGTGGGCATCTGCAGCTTCATCAGGTAGAAGCAAGCCAAATAAGTCATGGTCAAAATCACCTGATACATTCCGCTTTTCATCTCCGTCCCTGCATTATAAGGCTGGAGCAAATAGTAGATGGTGAGATAGTGAATCGAAAAGAACATACTCATACAAGGGACAGATACCAAGAGCGCCACATAGTGAAGTGGATTGTCTGTACCGCCAGATGCGTACAAAATGGCGGATAAGCCGATTCCAATAATCAACGCCGGCGCCATATTGATTTTCATGATCTCCCGCAGGCGAATCTGAAACAGCTTCAACACAAATTTCGGCTGTTTATAAAAAGAATAGGTGAGAAGGCTATGGTCGCAGTTCATAAACAAAGCCCTAGTAAAATCCGTACCGCGGTTGATAAAATACAAAATAAAGGCAAAGTACGGCAACGAGGATAATACCAGCTCATTTGCCGGCTCCTTCCATTCCGGCGCCAGCAAAAAAACCAATAGCACGGCACAGATCAGACAGATACAGACAAAAGTGATCTTCTTGGTCGCTTTCCACAAAATTCTTTGATGACGCTTGATAAACAGCTCATTTAAATATTCAAAGCCCTTCTTGTTACTGCTGATCGTAACGTCCGCTGAAATATTCTTTTCTGCCGCTTTTTTACTTACCTGTTTCGCCGCATCCATCTGATTCATCATCTGGGCAAGCAGTTCCTGATTGATCTCACGATATGCTCGAAAAGATGCGATTCTCCGTATCCCAGCCACACCTATCGGAATAAAAAGAACAAATAAAACAGTGGGTACTACCGCGGGCAAGACAATCCCCAAGGCGGGCAAACCATAAGCCGCGCCCAAAAGAACAGCTGTCAACAGCCATTGATATTTTTGGAGATTATTTTCATTGTAGGCAAGGCCGCTGCGCTCATAATCCCACAGGGAATAGGCGGCAAAGGCCAGCTTGATGCCAGCGATCGAAAAAGGCAAAAGGAGGCAGAGCCAGAGAGGGATATCTTTGTTCAAACCAAAGATCATGGTAAATGGCAGAAATCCAACCACCACTTTTAAGATTGCGTAAGCGTAATTCACCAAGGTATAGGTTCGGGCATCCATTCTCATCAGGATGATCGCATAATATTTATCCTTGGTGGGGTTAAAAAGGCTTGTGTTTACATACGCGCCGATGACCGTCAAGAATAGCAAAAGATGCAAAAACACCTGCTTTTCTGGAAGAGCCTCATACAGCATACCCATCCCCGATACCATCGCCAGGAAATAGAGAAATTTTCCAAGAAAAACCGAGACAAGCTCCCACAATACCGACAAAATATTGGCAAACACTTTTAGTCCCCGCACCTGATACAAGGTGTCCGGCAAAACTTTTTTGATCAAAGGAATCTGCTTTAGCGCGTATAGGATTCCGTTTACCTTGTAGGTATTCTTGAGGGAAAAGGAGATTTTCAGCGTTTTCTTCATACGCCTTCCTCCCGCAGCGCCGCGATGATCTTTTCCTTAAACTCGTGGCTGTCCAAATTTCTTTTCTCCACCACTTCCAGTTCCCCATGGCTGAGCAAAACGATTTCATCGCAAAGGTCAAGGGCAAGATCCATCAAATGGGTGGAAAAAATCGTAATCCGCCCCTGCTTTAAGGAACGGAGCAGCTGCTTCATCTCTTCCGCTACCACCACGTCCAAGGAAGTCAACGGCTCGTCGAGAAGCAGGATATTGGGCTGTGCGATTATATTAATCAGCATCTGCATCTTATTTTTCATGCCGTGGGAATAGTCCTTTAAGAGCTTATCCCGGTCCTCTGCGGCAATGCTGACGTAATCAAAATATTCGTCGATGGATTTCGGAGCCTCCACAGAACTTTCATTGATGTCTAGAAAAAATTTCAAAAATTCTCTGCCGGTCAAAAATTCCGGTACCGTCGGTGTGGACAGAACGTACCCCACATCCTCCGCCGTCAAAGCCCGGCGTCCCCTCTCTGTCTCCAGGAAAAAACTGCCGCCATCTATTTTCATATCCCGATTGATACAATTAAACAGCGTGGTTTTACCAGCGCCGTTTCTGCCCAAGAGACCATATATCTTCCCCTCTTCAAAGGTAAAATCAATATCCCGTAAGACTTCTTTTTTCTCAAAATGCTTTGATAAATGCTCGATCACAAATCTCATTTTATCGCTTCCTTTTTCTCTGTGTACAGGCGGCACAGTACCCTCAATTGACCGTGTTTGCCCTTGTCAATTGAAGGTATGCCTTGTTAATAAAGATACAGCTTTTGTATCTTATTATACACAATCACCCCCAAATAGCAAGTCATGTCCCCATAAGCAGAGAACCGCAAAGCGCTTTTCATACAGGGACCTTTCGCCCCCGACATCATCTCTATAAAATAAAAAAATCCCCTGGAATAACGTTCTTAGCTCATTATCCCAGGGGGCCTATTTCCATACTATTTCTAAATACATTTTTTCCTTGCATATAACAAATTACATCCTTCTCTATGTGTCTTCATATACGTTAAAACTGCGTCAAAAAACTCTTCATCCGTCTCATAATCCCGATACATAATTTCCCTTAATTCTTTTCTCGTCTTTTCCCTAATTTGGTGAAACTCTTCATCCGTATAACCTGGGTGCTCTATCTCTCGTTTATAAAGATCTCTCCACATATGTTTCACCTCCTTCCGTTCCAATCTTTAAAATCCGTCAGCATCCGTATTAGCTAAAAGCAAATAAAACTACACTTGATTGATGTGTATTATAGCAAATTCAACACTTTTTAGAATTGTTTTTTACATCTTTTTAGACAAAGTATGCAAATATCGTAGTTTACCACTTTGTAATCGTTGTCTAATAATGACTATTATAGACCAAAATTGCATTCGTGTCACCAGAAAAGAACGATTATTTTTATTTATTTTCGAATTTCATTGCTTTTTATATGTTTCTTTTCTTTTTTTCCAAATCGCCAGTACCAAAATATTTTTTCCATAAACATTGCTTAATATTGCAACAAAAAATCTCTCAAGTAAAAAAATTCTTATTCGTATGCTTTCTTAATTAAATGAAAAGAACCATTCCAAAGGCAGAATTCCTCTGGAATGGTTCTCTCATCTTTTTTTGTTTTTTAATTTTATCTACACCGGCAGCCAGAGGCATCACTTGGCGAAGTACGATCTAATTCCCCAAGCAACTCTCGGAAAATCTGCACATGACAGACTTCATCTTGTATGATTCTCTCCAGGTTTTCCACGATTCCTGCATCCCGAATCCATCCAGCCTGCCGCTTATAACAGCGAATCGTCTCTTCCTCTGCTTCCAATGCCAACGTTAAAATTTCCCGCGGATCACCCGAGTACCGATTACACGCAGGCGACCAATAGTTCATCCGTCTGCCAGAGCTGCACCAAAGTCTTGGGTCCGCCCCCAATTGATAGGCCAGTTCTCCGAAAATATGTAAGTGATGCATCTCCACCATACTAATTTTCCGAAAACATTCTGCAGCCTGCGGCCACTGCTCTTCCAAAATCAAGCCGTCATAAAAATATCGGCTCACCGCGCTCATCTCTGAATCGCAGCTTCCCAGGTTCATCAACATCGCATCCGCATAGGCCCGGTTACAACCAGCCACATGTACTTGTGGATAAGGCCCCGGCGCCGTATACTGAAATTCCCGATTCATTGCTTCTCCCGCTGATCTTTTTTTCATCCTATGTAAGAAACAGGTTTTCCCAGACCAGCAGCCAAGCTCTATCCTTCAAATTTTTCTAAAATGCCAATTCCTAGCGGATAGGGGCCAGTATGTACTCCAATCGTAGTCCCGACCTGATAGAGCTGAATTTCTGCCGCCTCTCCCAATTCCTTCAGCATTCCAGCAAAACGGTCCCGCAAAGAGATCCCTTCCTCCCGGTCATAGCCATAACCGACAAAAATCTGATAGTGCGACAGAGGGCCTCCCAGCTTTTGAAGATATCCCTTGGCCGCTTCTATCACTTTCGCTATTGAGCCAGCTCGACTTCTGGAAACGCCAAAGGAAGTGATCTCATCGTCTTTCCATACAATCAATGGACGTAACCGCAGCGTCGACGCTGCCAACCCGATCAATTTCCCCACGCGGCCCCCATGGACCAGATAATCCATCGTTCCAATGGTAAAAAAGATTCTCCCAGTCTTTTTCAAACGCTCTAATTGCTCCACCGCCTGATCTAAGGAAATTCCGGCGTCACGCATACGGACGGCTTCCAGGGCCAGAACCCCTTCCAATACCGTCACCAACGTGCTATCGACGACCCGTATCTGCTGATTCGGATATTTTTCCCCCATTAGATCCGCAGCGGCACGAGCCGAATTATAGGACCCGCTCAATTCCGACGACAGGCAGATACACAGGATATCCATCCCCTCCTGAAGATATCCCTCAAATGCATCCACATAATCCTGTACGGAAGGAAGAGACGTACGGGGATAGACTTGAGGCTCGTCCTTCATTCTCTGGTAAAACTTATGAACCTCCAGTTCTTCCCCCTCTTTTTCATAAATTTCCCCATCAAAGCTGACATAAAACGGCACCACATGGATGCCACTCTCCCTTGGGATGTCCTTTCCCAAATCAATGGAACCATCGCAAATAATTTGAAATGCCATCGTTTTTTCTCCCTTTTCCAGCTCTTTATTTTTCTGTCTTACCTTGGATTTCCCACAAAAAACAAGGCGATTGTTCCCGGCCCGGAATGAGATCCAATCACTGCTCCCACTGGATTGATCAAAAACTTCTCAATCCCGAACCGTTTCCTGACGGTTTCCTCTACGAATTTCGCATCCGCCAGACAGTCTCCATGACTGATAAAAACTACGTCGTTTTCAAATCCCTGCATCTGGCGTTCCATCCGATCTACCAGGGCTACCAAAGATTTCTTTCTGCCGCGGACCTTGTCAATCGGAATCAGATGGCCTTCCTCGTCCACATGAAGCACCGGCTTGATACCTGCCAAAGTTCCAAGCACGGCTGTGGCTTTCGATACGCGGCCTCCGCGGTGCAGGTGAAACAGATCGTCTACCGTAAAATTATGGCAAATCCGCGGAGCCAAATTTCGAACCCAATCAGCCAGTTCTTCCAGACTCATCCCCTTCTTCTTTGCCTCTACCGCCTTATAAACCAGCAATCCTTCTCCTAAAGAGGCGCATAGCGAATCCACAACCTCAATCCGACATTCCGGATGCTCCTCCATCAGCATCTTTGCCGCAATCTGGCAGCTATTGCAGCTGCCGCTTAAGCCCGACGAAAAGGCGATATGCAAGATATCCTTTCCCGCTTTCACAATCGGCTCGAAAAGAGCGTACCCTTCCTCCACATTGATCTGGGAGGTGGTCGGCATGGCTCCGCTTCTCACCTTATCATAGAATTCTTTACTGGTTAATCCCTGGTTATCCCGATAAGTAACCCCCTCCAATACATAAGAAAGAGAAGCGATGGAAATTTCATTTTCCCTTAAATATTCCGCCGGCAAATCAGTGGTGCTATCCGATGTAATCACAAACTCTCTCATCCCGTCCCCTATCCTTTCTTACTGCCTTTCATAAACGGTATAATGGTAACGCCGCAAAACTTCAGCCGCCTTTTTCACCGTCTCCCCATCATAAAACTCTACACGAAGGGCGCCGGACTGTACCTCCCGTTTATTTCGAATTTCCAGATTCTTAATGCTAAGACGCGCGCTTCCTAAAATCGTCGCCACAATCGCAATGGCGCCCGGTTCATCCGCGATCTCTAGATATAGCTCGTGAATCGGCTCTACACCGGCCCGGTACTGAGCTTTGATTCCCGTCCGGTATTGTCTGGCCGAATCAAAATATTCCAGAAGAAAACTCTCTTTATCCTTCTTAACAGCTTCGCCCACACGGGAAAGCGCTTCCTGATACTGTTCCAGCGCTTCCATCAACGCCTTCTTATTCTCCCGGCAAATCTGCTGCCACATCTCCGGCGAGGAAGAGGCAATCCGGGTAATATCCTTAAAGCCTCCGGCGGCCAGCATTTTCATCAAACCGGCTCGATTGTCCGATTTCTTTACCAGATTCACCAGCGTATAAGCAATCATATGCGGCAGATGGCTGATATAAGCCGCCGCGCGGTCATGATCCCGGTAGTCCAAGATCAGCGGAACCGCACCGATCGCCTTTATGATCGCTTGATATTCCACCATCTGCTCCGGACGGTTGTCCCTGGTGGGCGTCAAAATATAGTAAGCATTCTCCAACAGACGGTCGTTGGCATTGGCATAGCCGGTCAATTCGGATCCGGTCATCGGATGGCCTCCAATAAACTGCCCGGAAAGTCCCATCTCTTCCACCGCTTCGTGAATGGTTGTCTTGACGCTGCCGACATCCGTCAACAGGCAGTCCGGACGGATGATCTCCTTTAACTTCGCCATGCAATCAATATTTACGCTGACTGGCGCGCACAAAAAGATCATATCGCAGGCCGCAAAATTTTCATCGATGCTGTCCTGCGCTTGATTGAGCACCCCATCCTCCAGGGCCGCTACCAAGCTTTCCCGGCTCCGATTATAAGCGATAATCTTCATCTCCGGGCAAACCCGGCGGAGCCCCTTCGCCAGAGAACCTCCGATCAGACCCAGGCCGATAAAGCCAACTGTTTGAATCGCCATGGTTTTCCTCCTCTTTTTTCTATCCTTTAAATCAATGCTTTGGAATGCCATTTTTCTCCCCGGTAGCGAATCACAAAGCAAGTAATCCGCACGCCCCAGTCGATAAACATCGCAATCCAAACGCCATATAACTGAAAATAATGTCCCAGCAGATAAGAACCGCCAACCCGGAACACCCACATAGAAACCATGGAAATTCCCATGGTAAAGGCCGCGTCGTTTCCAGCCCGAAGCGTATTCGGAAGATTAAAGGACAAAGGCCATAGAAGCGTTCCGAACACAGCGTGCCACATCAACAACGTCCAGGACATTTCATAGGCAGCGTCCGACATATGGTATATGTCCAAAAGGAAAGGCCGCAGCAGAATGATAAGCGCGGATACCACTCCGATCATCCAGGTGGATGCCCAAATCAGGTTCTTTGTGTAGGTACGGGCCTGCCCGATCTCATCCGCGCCAATACACTGACCAACCACCGTAATTAAGGCTAAACTAACGGCCGTACCCGGAATAATCATAAACATGCTCAGGTTACTTGCTACAGAATTGGCCATGATGGAGGCCGTTCCATAGGAGGATACCAGGCTCAGCACTAAAATCTTTCCCAACTGGAACATCCCGTTTTCCATGCCTCCCGGAATTCCGATCGAAAGAATCCGCCGGATCATCCGGCCCTGCGGCCGCAGATGGCGTAGCTCGGAAACATGGAGCGGATAACGTGGATTATGAATTCGAACCAATAAAAACAAAGAGCCGACTATCCTGGAAAACAACGTGGCGACCGCAGCCCCGGCTACTCCCCACTTCATCCCAAAAATCAAAATTGCATTTCCAGCAATATTGATCAGGTTCATGACAAAAGAAACCTGCATCGAGATCTTTGAATTCCCCATGGAACGAAACAAAGCGGCGGCGGAGTTGTAAATCGCCATAAACGGATAAGTCAAAACAATGATCATAAAATAGGTCACTGCCTGGCTCATGACGTCCTCTTCTGTTTTTCCGAATATGAGCCGCAGCAGCCATTCATTTCCGGCCAACATCAAGGCGGAAACGCCGAGAGCCAGGACAATGGTTGTAAACAGAAGCTGCCCCGCCGCTTGGCAGGCAGACTTCTCATCCCGCCTTCCGATATACTGGGAGCTGACCACTGCGCCTCCGGTAGCCAGCGCAGTCAAAATGCTCAAAATCAAATTATTTAAAGAATCTACCAACGATACGCCGGACACAGCCGTCTCGCCAGCTACGGATACCATCATACTGTCTGCAATGCCGACCGTAATCGTTAGGAGCTGCTCCACCATCAATGGAATCATCAGTTGGTAAATTTGTTTCTTAGAAAATAACATCTTTATTTCCCTTCCCATCTTGTCTCATTGTACTACCAGATGCCCATAAAAGGCAAGCAAAAAACAAATTCACGCCAAAAAAGGGATAGCAAAACAAAGGAATTTGTCATATACTGATAACAGCGAGGAGGCTTTTTTATGAGCGTCTTATACTTTTTCGAATCGATTCGTACCACTCTTTTGGATCAACTGTTTACCGCCCTGACCTTCTTCGGGGAAGAAATTCTGATCCTTACCGTGATCTGCCTGCTGTATTGGTGCCTTGATAAAAGGCTGGCCTATCAGCTTTGCTTTACCTATTTTCTGGCAGGCCTTGGCGCGCAATGTCTAAAGGTGCTGTGCCGCATCCCCCGCCCTTGGGTGCTGCATACAGATTTTCAGCCTGTGGACACAGCGATTCCTACTGCGACCGGCTATTCGTTTCCCAGCGGCCACACCCAAGGAGCCACCGCTTTGTATGGAACCTTAGGGCTCGCCAAATGGCAGACCCACGCTTCCCACCGGCGGCTGTTTTTACTGGGAGGCCTTTTGCTTCCCGCTCTCGTTGGCATATCCCGTATGTACCTTGGCGTCCATACTCCCCAAGATGTGATTACGGGCTATCTTCTTTCCCTGGCTGTCGCGCTTCCTGTTTCCTGGTATTTTGCGAAGCGCCCGAAAAAAGACACCGCCTCACTTTCCCTGGCGGCCCTGCTCTTTTTCTTTTCCGCCTTGGTATCTATTGTCGCTGTCTATCTGATCCACACTGGCGTCACCAACGCCGTACTGGCCTCCGATTGCTGCAAGGCCGGCGCGGCTGGTATGGCATTTGCCGTCGGCTGGTTTGTTGAAAAAAATTATATTCGTTTTCCTACCACAGGCCCCCTGGCCTTTCAGGCGGCCAAATTACTTCTCGGCGCCGCCGGCGCACTTTTGATTAAAAGCGGAGGAAAAGTTCTTCTGGGTGAGGGGATTCCTGCCGATATGCTTCGCTATTTCCTTCTGGTCATCTGGGTTATGATTTTATATCCGATTCTGATAAAGGCGGCAGATAAAAGAATGAGAAAAAAATAACAACGCAGCGGAAAATCTTCTTGAGATTTCCGCTAGAAAACAGTATACTATAGATAGCTTTGAATGAAAATCGGGAGGTTATCCTATGAAAAAATTACATGTGGCGGTTCCTCAAAACTGCAAAGCCTGCCTGCAATGCGTAGTCTCTTGTTCCACCGCTTTCTACAAAAAATTCGATCCGGATCTTTCTTGTATTCAGATCAATGAAAAAAATGGGGCTCCCAAAGCTACGGTATGCACCCAATGCGGAAAATGCGCGAAAGTATGCGAATCCGGCGCCATCACACAAAAACCGAGCGGCGTATATATGATCAACAAAAAACTCTGTACCGGTTGCGGCCAATGTGTCGAGGCATGTCCGTTCCATGTCATGGTGATGCAGGAAGGCGCGTTGGCGCCGTCCAAATGTATTGCCTGCGGGATCTGCGTGAAAGCATGTCCGATGGAAATTTTAGAAATCCAAGACTCCGAAGGAACAGCAAATTTCACCTGATCTTACATAAAAATAAGCCAAGAGCGCATCCTAACAGAAAAAGGAGGCGCTCTTTTTCATGAAAAAGCTGAGTTTATTGAACCACGTCTACCAAAATACCCAAATGGGTCTGGAAAGCCTGCCGCTTTTAAAATCTAAATCCCAGGATACGACCTTTCAGAAAGCGATCGACCATCAGTACCGGGAATACAAACAGATAAACCAGCGGGCTCAAAATTTGATGAAGAAAAAACACATTACTCCCAAAGATGTCCGTCCCACAGCCAAAATGTCCGCCACGGTCATGACAAATATGAAAACGCTGATGGACCGCTCTACCTCCCACCTTGCCGAGATGGTTATTCAGGGAAATACCATGGGCGTCACCCAGATCACCCGCGCTCTGCACGAGACCAAGGCTCCCGACGCAGAAGTAAAGGCTCTAGCGCAGCAACTTTTAAAAACCACAGACAACAATCTGCAGGCATTGCGCAAATTCCTATAATGCCTCCGCCAATACAGTATCACTCTTCTTCCCTAAAAAATACAGAAAAAATACGAGGGGGTACGGCTTAAACTCGAAGCCTTCCCCCTCGTTCTTACTTATAAGGAATAACTATTCAAATACCGATCCTGCTCTTCGGTCAGCACATCGATCTCTTTTCCGAGGAACCGCAGTTTCCGCGCGGCAACCTCCTGATCCACTTCCCGCGGTACGGAGATCAACACGCTGCCAAGAGTGCCTTTATTTTCGACTAAATATTTGGCAGACAAAGCCTGAATCGCAAAGCTCATATCCATGATCTCCGCCGGATGGCCGTCCCCAGCGGCCAGATTTACCAACCGGCCTTCCGCCAGAACGTAAACCCAGCGGTCCCCATCCAGACGATAACCCATGATATTGTGTCTCTGCTCCGCCTTTTCCAAAGCAATCCGCTCCAAACATGCCACATCGACTTCCACGTCAAAATGGCCGGCGTTACAAAGAATGGCGCCGTTCTTCATAACCGCAAAATCTTCTTCATCAATAACGCCGCTGCACCCGGTCACTGTCACAAACAAATCGCCCACTTTTGCCGCTTCCTTCATGGGCATCACATCAAATCCGTCCATGACAGCTTCGATGGCCCGCACCGGATTGACCTCCGTAACGATGACACGGCCGCCCATACCCTTCGCCCGCATCGCTACGCCTTTTCCGCACCATCCATAACCGGCTACCACCACGTTTTTCCCTGCCACAATCAGGTTTGTGGTCCGGTTAATCCCGTCCATCACCGACTGACCGGTGCCATATCGGTTGTCAAACAGATGCTTACAGTCAGCATCATTGACCAATACCATCGGGAATTTCAATTCTCCTGCCTTCGCCATCGCCTGCAAACGGATAATTCCTGTCGTCGTCTCCTCGCAGCCGCCGATCACATAAGGGATCTTTTCCGGATACCGGCTGTGGAGCATATTGACCAGGTCGCCGCCATCGTCAATGATGATCTGGCAGTTATTCTCCAACACATGGGCAATGTGAACTTCATACTCTTCCGGCGTCACTCCATGCCAGGCATGAACCTCCAACCCATCTTCCACCAAAGCGGCCGCCACGTCATCCTGAGTCGATAAAGGATTGCTGCCGGTAATATGCATCTCGGCGCCTCCGGCGGCTAAAACCTTACACAGATAAGCCGTCTTCGCTTCCAAATGAATGGACAGAGCAATTCGGATTCCCGCAAAGGGCTGTTCCCGCCTAAACTCCTCCTCTAACATTCGCAAAAGCGGCATATTTCTCCGCACCCACTCGATTTTCTGATGGCCGGACGGAGCCAAACCCAAATCCCGAATTTCACTTTTCATGACATTCTCCTTTTGAATAAAAAAAATCTTATTTTCTTCTTGTATTTTTCCAAAAAGGTGATTATAATAATAGCGAAAGTTTACGGTTATTCATATTACTTTTGTATAGTAAATCCCGTTTCCTTTTACCAATTTATTACTGTATCTTTTATTTTACATATGATTACCGATAAGTCAAGCAGAAAGGACCAAAATTATGACCTTAAAACAATTGGAGTATTTCCTTGCCATCGCGGAAGCCGGCCACATCACGGCGGCGGCCAAAAATTTGAATATTTCCCAACCCCCATTGAGTTTACAGCTAAAAGCTTTGGAAGATGAATTTGGCGTTCAGCTCTTCGAGCGTGACAAGCGCAACCTAACCATCACCCATGAAGGACTCATCCTTCAGGAACGGGCGAAAGCTATCATCAATCTGGTGAATGAAACGGTCCGTGATCTGCAGAACCTGGGAGCGGAGGCCAGGGGAACCATTCACATCGGAACGATCCCCTCGGTCTGCAACTCCTTATTGCCGGAAAAGATCAAAGTATTCAATGATACCCATCCCCATGTGGACTTCCAGATCTTTGAGGGAAACAGCAATCATATCATGGATCTTCTGGAAGACGGCACGGTTGACGTGGGTATTATCCGCGAACCCTTTAATACTAGCCTGTATCATGCGATCCAGATTCGCGATGAAGCCGCTGACGATGACGAATCCGATTTCTTTGCAGCGGTGGGGATTCCCTCTTTCTTTAACGATGTGCCGAACAGCGCGATTTCTTTAGAAGAATTGAAAGGCAAACCTTTGATCATTCACCGTCGCTACAATGACGTCATCATGAACGCTTGCCGCCAGCGCGGTTTTTCACCCAATATTATCTGTCAGAATACGGAAATCTCCTCTTCTGTCAGCTGGGCGGAAGCCGGCATCGGCGTCGCGATTGTTTCCTATAAAGGCGCAGTTCAAAGCGTAAACGATAAAGTAGTCATCAAAAAGATTGTTCAGCCCACCATCAGTACCAAGTCTTTCCTTGTCTGGAATACAGACAAACATATGGCCAATATCGTAAAACAATTTACTCAGCTCTTCGAGTAACTTCGTAATACACACGCTCTTCGTCAATGGTCCGGAAATGGCGATTCTCCATCACAATTTCTCCATCCACGAGAACCGTCTCTACCTCCGAACCGTTGGCGGAGTAGCTAAGAGCCGCTATGAGATCCTGCTGCGGCATCATCTGAGGCTCCCGTAGATTCAAAATTGCTAAATCGGCCTTCTTTCCCACCGCAATACTTCCAATTTCTTGCTCCAGTCCCAACGCCTGCGCGCCCTTTATCGTTGCCATTTGAAGCGCGTCCACAGCGCTGACCGATGTGGCGCTTTTTTTATTTCCCTTATGAATCAAAGTGACCAGCCCCATTTCCCGAAATAGGTTCAGGCTGTTGTTGCTGGCGGCTCCATCGGTGCCAAGGCAGACGCGGACGCCGGACGCTAACATCTCCGGTATCGGAGCGAAGCCATTTCCCAATTTCATATTGCTGGCCGGATTGGTGACCACGCTGACATTAGGGCGAGACAGCAACCGAATGTCCTCCTCGTCGACATGGACGCAGTGGGCAATGATAACCGGGACATCCAAAAGTCCCAGTGAAGCCGCATAGGAAATGGGAGTAAGGCCGGTCTCCTTTTTCATGCTTTCCACCTCAAAAGCGCTTTCCGATAAATGAATGTGAAGCGGCAAATTCTTCGCTTTCGCCACCTCCAATGCCTGTTTCAAATATCCTTTATCACAGGTATACGGCGCATGGGGAGCAATCGTAAACGTAAGGCGGGGATGTTCTTTCCAACGTTCGATTTCCTCCTCGGCTTCCCGGAGCCTCCTAGCTCCCCCCTCATCCGTTGCCGTTCCGGAAAGTCCCCGGCCAATAACAGCTCGTATCCCTGCATCCGCTGCAGCCTGCGTAGTCTGATGGATGTGCATCTGCATATCGTTAAAACAAGTGGTGCCAGAACGAAGCATCTCCATGATCCCCAAAGTCGCCCCCCAGTAAGCATCCTCCGGAACCATCTTATCCTCTCTCGGCATCACCCTTTGAAACAGCCATTCGTCGAAGGGTACATCGTCGGCAGAATTTCGAAACAAGCTCATATAATTATGAGTATGGCAGTTGATCAATCCAGGAATGACCAGTCGGTCCGACGCATCGATCACCTTCTGAGCGGTAAAACCTTCCGGCGCGCTGCCGAGAGCCGTAATTCTTCCCTCAGAGATAAAAATGTCTTTCTTTTCTACCGCAAATCCTTCCTCTCCCGGAAGCAGGGCCAAACAATTTTTTACATGAATATTCATCAAATCACCTCTCCTATTTTGCTACCGCGTCTACAGCGGAAAGAAATAAATCCACTTTCTCCGTCCCCAACTCCTGACGCAGCTGCCCAATGACCAGTTCCGTTCCTTTTTGCATCTCCGCCATAAAGGTTTCGTCCGGATACAGCATTTCCATCCCGCAGCTTTCCTCCAAAAGGCGTTTCAGCCTTTCATGATCTTCGGGGCTCTCGTCAATCAAATCCTTTTTGATCTCAGCAAAAAATCGCTTCAGCCACCCCTTTTGCTCTTCCGTCAGAGCATTATACTGCGCCTGGTTCATGACAAACATATAATCCACTACCACATGATGCGTAAAGATCACATATTTTTGCACTTCGTTGAAGTGATTTCTCTCGACAGCGGATAATGGATTTTCC
Source organism: Hominifimenecus sp. rT4P-3 (assembly GCF_051055405.1). Taxonomy (GTDB): domain Bacteria; phylum Bacillota; class Clostridia; order Lachnospirales; family Lachnospiraceae; genus Pseudolachnospira. The sequence goes on from NZ_CP167068.1 coordinate 2,797,753, forward strand.
TGAGCCTGAAAGTCTCCCTTCCGCAACGCCATATAAAGATCGCCAAAGGGCAGATAAGAAGCGTCGCAGCCAAGGGAATCCCAAAATGCCATATGATATGGATTATTTAAGGTACGAATCTTAACTCCGGCCAGATCTTCCACCGACCGAATGGGCCGGTCACAGGTCAGCTCGCGATAAGAATTCGCAAAGGCAGCCATCAATTCCAGACCTTCTCTTGCATAGTACTCATGGAGTACGTCAAAATAATCGCTCTCCATCAGTCGATTATACGTGTCGTAATCCTGAAAAAAGCCGGGAATGCCAAGAAGCGTCGCCTCCGGCACCACCTTGGCATGCACCGAGCTAACCGAATTGACAATGGACAACGTCCCCTGCACTGCGCCGGGAATCAACTCATCATCCCCGCCCAGAGAACTTCCTTCGTATAAAATAATTTCCATGGTCCCGCCAGACCATTCTTTCAATTTTTCTTGATATCTGGATAAAACTTGCCCGGTAATGGAATCACTCCAAAGCGCCGAGCTGGCAATGGTCAGATAAAGGACATCCGAGGTCTCCGCTGTTGTGGACTCCACTGGATTTTCTTCGCTTGTCTTAGAAGCCGGCGGGCCGGACGAGCAGGACGCCAAAGCCAGGGACGCCGCCAAGATGAGGGCCGCATACTTTTTACTGATCATTCTTTTACACCTCCCTGCTCTTTTTGACTTTCCCGGTAACCATTGGGCGTTACGTTCTCCAGTTTTTTAAAGGACCGGCAGAAACTCTGGACAGAATTAAAACCACATTTATAACCAATCTCCGTAATCGTCCTTCCGGTCGTCTGCAATAGAAGTTTTGCCTGCTCAATGCGAAATGTGTTCAGGTAATTGGAAAAATAGGATCCAGTCACCTCGACAAACAGGGAGCTTAGATAGGATGCCGTAATTCCAATATAATCGCTGATCTCATTGAGAGATAAATTGCTGTCCATATAATGGGATGCAATATAAGATTTGGCTTCTTCCACATATTTATACCGGTTCTTTCGGCTGCTGCTGCCCGCCAGCCGAATGACATCCTGGCAAAAAGCGGTCATTTCTGTTTTATAAGATTCTGCAGAATCTGCCGCCTCTTTCGAGTGTTCTTCCAAACGCGGTAAACGGTTCAATTCCTCCGCTGAGATACCATTTTCAATCAACCACTCAATAATCTCGTCCATCACCAAGCTACAGTAGGAAAAGAGCTGCTCTGGGTCTCGATCCTGCCACAAAAATTCGCGCAAAAGCAACGCCGAAGCTTCCTCGGCTTCCGCCCGCTTACCATCAAAGGCCAGTTTCAGCATCACTGGTACTTTTTCTCTCAAATAATGCTGATCATATCCCTGCAAAGTCTCGGAATCTGCTTCTCCCTCTGCATAGTACTGCTGATGCTGGATATCATTCAAAGCTTCCTGATAGGAAGCAGCTGTCCCTTCAATACTCGTATACATCTTTCCCTTTCCGATTACCAACTGAAACGGAAGGGATTTCATCTGCGTGTCCAAAACCTGTTTTAACCTGGCCAAAAACTGTTTTGCACGGACAGCGGCCACTTCCTCTGCTCCCCACAGAACCAGCGCCACGGTCTGACGATCGGTCAAAACATGGAAGACCCTCAGCTCGCCAGGATCTGTTTCCCGCACCAGTTTGACAACGCTCTTTTGATACAAAGCTGTCTCAATGGAATTGGGCGTACGATCTTCCGGAGGCAATAGCCGCAAAGCAATCACCTGATACCGCCCGGTCAAAAGTTCCGGGGCTCCAATTCCTTGCAAGGTCTCGCGGACACGCTCCATTCCCAGGCTCTGCCCAAATAAGATTTCCCTTATCTGCTGGCGAATCACATCCTCTGAGATATTTCGCATCAATTCTTGATATTGTTCATTCCGATTGATCGAATCTGAGTATGCCAGTTCCAAAAAATCAATTTCATTTCCTTTTCGAATTCCCTTCCTCCCATCCGGAAGCGTCAGTTTCATCAAATGGCTGATTGGCTGATAAACCTTTCTGGTTAAATAAAATGCAAAAAGGATACTGACCAAAGCATAAATCGCGATAGCAGGAACCATCCACTTGGATGCGGCGCGAAAACTAGCTCTCATGCCTTCCTTATCCACCTGACAGAGATAACTCCACCCTGTCGCTTCTGATTGGACCAGATAATACTCTTGATCGCCATTGTACTTTGGTTGTGCTTCACTGACAATACGCTCCGGATGTTCCGCACACCAGGCTAGTACCGATTCATCCTCTCCCACAATCCGTACTCCTTCCTCAGAAAATACGGAAAACTCCAGCTGCTCTTCCTGGCTGGATTGAATAATAGAAATCAAGCTGGCATTGTCTAACTCTAAGATCATCAGGCCTACAAAAATGGGGGTGTGCATTTCGGAAAATAGGTAAATGCGCCCTTCTCCCGCTATCACTCTCCAAGGGGATTCCAGATAAGTATCTCCCGGCGTATAGCGTTCTAGATAAGTTTCAATAATCGGTGCAGACTTGGAATATTCCAGAGGAAGGAACGTACCGACCGAAGAATATACCAGTTGTGAAAACGGCGTGTATAAAAAAGCGTCCTGGATGAGATCATTGTTCACTTTTTGGCTCTTTAACGTACTGACAATCCGCGATTGGCACGCGGAATCCGTCCCTTCTGGATCAATCATCGCTTTACGGAAATCCGCAGTCCAGAGGCTCTGAACCATATCATAAGAAAGCAAATTACACGCCAAATCCACCTCATCGCTGATTCGGCGCATCTGACGAAGATTCAGATCTACAATTTGCTGCCGCTGCCGTTCTCCAAAAATCAGATTGATCGTATAGCCAAAAAACAGGATCGTCACTCCTGTCAGCAAAATAAGCACAAAAAATGTTTGGTAGAAAATGCTCTTTTTCTGAAAAAGCCCGGTTAACTTTTTTCCGGTTTTACCTCTCATATGCACCGCCTTTTCCCCGTTATTTATAGTTTATCTTAAACCATTTGAAAGGAAGCGTCAATTTATTTCCATATACAAAATAAAAAACTCGTCGCATCAGCGATATCTTCCTACGCAGTGCGATCCATAGCGGAGCGCTTTAATTCTTCTATAGGAAATTCCAACGGAATTTCCTATAGAAGAATTAAAGATGCCGCAGATTTTTCTCCTTATTACTCTGCGGCATCCCACTTATTTCTATTCTTCTATTTGCTTTTTCTCCTGATCAAAATACCAATAAGCGCATCTTTACAGCATGCCAAACTCTCTCCGGAAGGACGCGCAGATTCCATCATGTACCCAACGGGTCAAGGGACGATCTACCACGCAAAAGCCATGACCAACGCGTGGAGCCAAATTCAACTCGCAGGGTACTCCTGCTTGCAAAAGCCGGGCGGCGAATTCCAATCCCTCGTCACGAAGCGGGTCTAGCTCTGCAATGACCAGATAAATCGGGCAAAGGCCGTCCAAATCCTCACAGTAGCCAGGCATCGCATAGTAGGACGGATTTGTTCCGTTCATGCCACCTATATACAAATGTTCCACGGCCTCTCTCTTTTTCCCCTCTTTGCGAAGAGCAAACTTCTCATTCTGGAAAGTAGAAGGATAAGTCTTGCCAGTCACAGCCGGGCAGTTCATCACAGCCAGGGAGATATCCGGGCCACCATGATCCCTAACGTAAAGGGCCAGGCCACCGACCAGGTTTCCTCCTGCGCTGGTGCCATGCAGGCCGATTCGCTCCGGATCCGCTCCGATCTCATCCGCATGGTCATGAATCCAGCAAAGCGCCGTATAGCAGTCCAGCAAAGGCGCTGGGAAATGAACCTCCTGGTTAGTCAGGCGGTATTCCACTCCCACTACAATACAAGGCGTATGTTCCGCCAGATAGATGCAGCGGTAATTATCAATATCCAGATTTCCAGCCACCCAACCGCCGCCATGGATCTCCATAATGACAGGCGCCTTCTCCGGCAGACCCGCGGGAGTATAGACACGAATCCGCAATTCTGTTCCCGGCTCGGTTCCAGGAATCATCCGATCTTCCATGGTCATTCCTTCGGGAAGGGTATAGCCTTTAATATATTTCTGCTGCTCGGCATTGGCCTTTTCTTTTTCTTCTTCTGTCCCATGGGCTATAATCTCATAAAGATTTAAATGGTATTCATAACCCGGATACGCTTTTCTTTCCATAATAAATATCCTCCTTTCAACGTCAGAAGGCCCTGTCTGATACAGAGCCTCCTGTAAAATCCTTTAAAAGAGCTTTGATTACTGAACGCCACCTGCTGCCAGGTAAGCATTCGGCATCTCTTCACCGATATCACTCTTAATGGTTTCCCATACCGGTTTTGCAGCTTCCTGCATTGCGGTAAAGATGTCCGCAGTGAAATCCAGAGTGGTAATGCCATCGCCAATTGCTGCAAACGCATTTTCTTCAATCTGAGTATTCTGCTCATAAGAACGCTGCAGGAACGCTTCTGCAAACTGCTCCAAAGCCTTCTGGTACTCTGCCGGCAGAGCATCGTAGGTCTCTTTGTTGATCGCAATCACGTTCACCATCGGGAATGCGGTAATCGGCATATAGTAATCCTGAACCTCATAGAACTTGCTTGCATACACAGCGGTGATCGGGTTATCCTGCGCCTGAACCAATCCCTGCTGCAAAGCCATATACAGATCGCTGAATGCCAGAGGGGTAGGCTTCGCGCCCAGATTCTCCCAGAACGCAGTATGATATTTGTTCTCCATAACGCGGATGGTCATCTCTTTAAAATCGTCCGCCGTCTTGATCTCCTTATTGGTGGACAGACCACGGAAATTGGAGAATCCAAGACCGATCAGCTGCATCTGTTTTGCATTAAAGATTGCCTGGAAAGAATCCTTAAAATTCTTTACGCCTTCATAAGCAGCTTCAGGGCTCTCGAATACGGCAGGCATATCAAATACTGCAATTTCCGGCATATAGGAAAGCAGGGGGGAAGTTGCCATAGAGATCATGTCAATGCTTCCGGCCATGCAGCTTTCCGCCAGCTCGCCGTCGCCGCCCAGAACGCCGTCCCAGGACAGTTTAACGTTCAGTTTGCCATCCGTCATCTCACTCAGTTCTTTCGCAGCTGCTTCCTGAATGCCATAGCCTTCATTGGTGGAAGAAGCAGACGAAGCGATGGTCAGCTGAACTTCCGGCAGATTCGCTGCATCTACTTTTTCGATAATAGAAGCGCTGTTCCCGCCTGCCGCGGTCGTTCCCTCTGCCGCCGCGGTTCCTTCCGCCGCAGTGGTTCCTTCCGCTGCAGTCGTAGCTGCTGCGGTAGTAGCTGCATCCGTCTTAGGAGCCGCCGTCGTAGAATCCTTTCCAGAGCCGCAGGCTGCCATGGACAGAATCATTGCCATCGAAAGAGCTCCAGCTAAAATTTTCTTTGCTTTCATTTTTTTCCTCCTATAATCATTGCTTATTGTATTCGGCCTCAGGCCGTTACTACCAGATATAAAATCAAATCAACCGACTAAAACCAAGCTAAACCAAGGGACAAAGGTAATCAGCAGCAGGGCGATACAGTAGGTTCCGATCAGAGGCAGCGCCTTCTTTCCGATTGTCATCGCGTCGCTTTGTATCATTGGCGCCGCCACAAATAAGTTCATGCCGAAAGGCGGCGTTACAAAACCAGCTGCCAGGTTTACCGTCATGATGATACCCAGGTGAATTGGATTCACTCCCAATTCGGAAGCGAAAGGAAGAAGCATCGGCGCCAGAATCATGATCGCCGGGCCAACATCCAAAACCATACCCATCAAGAACAGAATCAGGTTCAGTAATAACAGGAACACAACTTTGCTGCTAATCGTCGCCGACAGGAAGTCTGCCAGAGACTGGGGAGCGTCCACCAACACCAGGATTTTCATAAATGCTTGTGCTAAAGCCAGCATCATGCCAAGGGGCGCATAGGTTTTTACGCCTTCCTGGAAGAACTTCAGCAGATCGCGGAACCGTACGCTTCTATAAATAAAGAGGCAGACGATAATCGCGTAAAATACGGATACGCAAGCGGCTTCCGTAGGAGTTACGATACCCGTGTAGATACCACCCAGGATGATCACCGGCGTTAACAGAGCCCAGAATCCATCTTTAATAACATGTAAAATCCCTTTCGAGCGGAGCTCATTGTAATGGGATTCGATACGGCCGCGGTCTTCCCCTTTCCTAGCGCAGTAGACCACCGTATAAATCATCAATGTCAAAGCAATCAGGCAGCCGGGAATAATTCCTGCCGTAAACAGATCGCCAACCGAGGTGTTCGTCACCAGACCATAAGCGATAAACGGAATACTGGGAGGAATGATAACGCCCAGGCCGCCGGCCGTGGCTACCAATGCCGCGGAAAAGGTCTTGTCATATCCTAAATCCGTCAAAAACGGGATACACATCGCGCCAACCGCCGCGCAAGTTGCAGGGCCGGAACCGGAAATCGCGCCGTAGAACAGACAGGTAACGATCACTGCGCAAGGCATACCGCCGCGAAGCTTTCCAATAAATACTGCAAATACGTCAAACAGCTTTTTTGACAAACCACCAGTCGCCATGATCGCACCGGAAAGCATAAACAGTGGAATGGCCAAAATGGAGGTCGTGTCCACACCTTTGATCATACTGCGGACTACAAACTGCAGATCTCCCTGAAAACTCGGATCAATCAGGGCCGGAAAAATCGTGCCGAATCCCATCGCCATGGCAATCGGGATTCCCAGTATCAGACAGAGGAAAAATACGCCAAAAATAATTCCGATCATGCTATGTCTCCTCCTATTGTTTTCTTATTTCCTTTTTTTAATTCCATACAAGTTAAAATTACACTTTGGATTCCACGAACAATACCGGAAAGGAATCCCAGCGGAGCGGATAAGTACAACAGCCAGGTCGGCATCTGCATCGCCGGGCTCAACTGACCGATCTTAAGAGCGTTCTGCATAACCTCCCAGGCCGGCAAAAACATAATGCAGCAAAAAGCCACAGCCAAGATTTTTCCAATAATGTCAATTGCCGCCGTTACCGGACGGGGAAATAGTTTAATTACCACGTCTACCTGTAACATACTACCCCTACGGATGCAAAAGCCGGTGGCAATCATTGCTGACCACACGAAACAGTAGCGGCAGAATTCTTCCGGCCAAGGCAGCGGGTTTTTGAATGCGTACCGGATAATGACCTGAAACATCATCACGCAAGCAATCAGTATTAGGAAGATAACCAATATTGCTTCTTCCAGGTACCGATCCAACCATTTAAGAAACTTCGGTACTTTCATTTCTCTCTTCCTCCTCATTTTCCTTATTCTACAGACAAGGTGCAAACACAGGAACTTATGAATGGATCCGATTCATATATTCGCCGTATGAGTTGATAGCCACAGCATAACACACGAAGAAAATCCCGTATAGATGGGAAAATTCCAACAGATAAACCTGGATTCTACAGGTTTTAAGATTTGGTTAATGATTTGAAATTTTGTTAAACGTCCTGCTTTCCTGCATAATCACAAGTAAAATGAAGAAAATTGTATGCAGGAGGTCTAATCATTATGAATCAACTAACAGAACAAAGAATACAGGCATTTGAAGCCCATCTCTATCTAAATGAAAAATGCAAGACAACTATAGTCAAATATGTCCGAGCCGTGCAGAAGCTGGCCGGCTATTTGCAGAGCACGGAGCTTACCAAGCCCCGCCTTTTCGAATACCGGGAGCTCATGCAGAAACAGTCCAAGGCCCAGACCGTCAACGGCGCGCTGTCAGCAATCAATTCTTTTTTAGATTTCTGTGGTTGGCAAGACTGCAAGGTAAAGCTTTTAAAGGTACAGAGACAAGCATTTTTAGACGAGACCAAAGAGCTGTCCGAGGCAGAATACAAGCGCCTTTTAGCGGCGGCCCAGGCAAAGGAAAACGAGCGCTTATACCTTCTTATGCTGACGATCTGCGGCACCGGGATCCGAGTCAGCGAGCTTGCCTATATCACTGTGGAAGCGGCAAAGGCAGGACGTACAGAAATTTGCATGAAAGGAAAAAACCGTACCATTATCCTGCAAAAGGAGCTGCGAAACAGGCTGCTCAAATATGCGAAAAAGCAAAATATTGTAAGCGGTCACATTTTCCGTACCAAAAGTGGGAGAGCCCTCGACCGCTCGAATATCTGCCACGATATGAAGAGGCTGTGCAGCGAGGCGAGGGTAGATTCCCGCAAGGTATTCCCTCATAACCTGCGCCATCTCTTTGCGCGTACCTTTTACGCTGCCACGAAAAATCTGGCGCATCTGGCTGATGTGCTGGGTCATAGCCGGATTGAGACAACACGGATTTATGTGGCGGTCAGCGCTGCGGCCCATGAGCGGATTCTGAACCGGATGAGATTGATCGTATAAGCCCCTAAAAAACAAAAAGACCACAGAATAGTCCTTCTGTGGTATGCCTAGATTCACTTACACGGTTCGACTTGATGCAAGTACATATAGTATAGTGCGTGAACACATTTTTTTCAAGCGGCTTGAGAAAAAAAATATAGGGAATCAATGCCACGCTTATATTTTGACACAACTCGAAAGCCTGAAACCTCTTTGTGTGTTGCAGGCTGCATTATTATGCCAGAAAAGGACGGCTTCCCGTTGTGTCCTTTCTTTTTTTCTTTTTTTATCTTCTATTTTCCGTTTCTATTTGCAACGCTTTACCACAGAAGGACTATTCTATGGTGGTTTCACCTTCCATTGGCAAGAGCATACGAAGTCAAACACAAATGCCTCCAGTGCCTAGAAAATACTGGCTATCGAGCTATATTTCAGGAGAGTTGCTCATGGAGAAAAACGCGGATATCGAATATATCCACGCTGGCAATGAAAGAAAGGGAAATCGGAAACGGGATCTGAGCGGTCAACGCTTTGGCAAACTGGTTGCGCTGACGCCTACGGATCAACGGATAGATAATGGGAGCGTCGTCTGGCATTGCCAGTGCGATTGCGGCAATACGGCGGATGTTTCCGCTAGGCGGCTGGTGCGCGGGAAAGCGTGTTCCTGCGGCTGCTTGTCAAACCCACCGCCTAAAAATTATATCGGCCAGGTATTTGGCAGACTTACGGTAATTGGTTATGCCGGTAAAAAGCGGAAAAAGACAGAGCGTTCCGCCGTTACCATTACCTATTGGCTCTGCCGCTGCACTTGTGGAAAAGAGATTGTTGCCGCCCAGCCGGGGCTTCAAAATGGAGATACCGAAAGCTGCGGCTGCCTGCAAAAAGACCGCGTCAGAGAAGCATTGAAACTGGTAGACGGCACATCGGCGGCTATATTAGAACGAAATCAGAAGTTACGAAGCTCCAACACCAGCGGCTGCACAGGCGTAACCCATGACAAACGAACCGGAAAATGGGTGGCCTATATCAATTTCAAAAAAAAGCGGTATTGGCTTGGCAGATACGCAAATAAAAAGGACGCGATAAGCGCAAGAAAAACTGCTGAGGAAATACACGAAAATTTTCTGGATTGGTACTACCGTACCTATTCTTAAAAAGGGGGAGGCCCGCGGACTTCGCACTCCGAGCTGGCCTCCCTCTTACATATCTTTACTCCCTGCGAAGCGCTTCAATTGGATTCAAATTAGAAGCCTTCACCGCTGGAATCAATCCAAAAATCAAACCAATAATCATCGAAAATGCCACTGCAATCAACGTTGCCGGAACACTGATCGCCGCCGGCGTTCCCGCCACGCCAGAAACCACCTTCGCCATGACGATGCCTGCTCCAACGCCAACCAGGCCTCCTAGGCTGGTCAGCACAGCCGCTTCCGTCAAAAATTGAATCAAAATCCGGCTCTTTCTGGCTCCGATTGCTTTCTTTAAACCGATCTCACTGGTACGCTCGGTTACAGATACCAGCATAATATTCATAACGCCGATACCACCTACCAGAAGAGAGATGCTGGCGATCCAAATCAACTGCTGATTCGTCGAAGTACTCAATTCCTGAAGCTGTTTCGCCTGTTCCAGAAGGTCCTCGCTCTTATAGCTCATCTTCAACTCACTGGAGGCATTGAGCGTCCCGGTCAAGATATCCGCCGCTTTCTTTCCCGCATTGGTCATGGCGTCGGTTCCAGCCGCTTTCAGCGCCACGGTCTGGGGCTCGTCAAACTGGAAAACGATCGGCCAGGTGCTTCCTGGAATAAAGACGGCCCCGCTGGAATTGTTCATGTACAGATTATAATCCCCGATATCGTTGATGACCGGCTCAAACTGGGAGCTTTGGTCCACCACACCCACTACGGTGTAGGGCTCCCCGTTGATTTCTAAGGTTTTTCCAACCGGATTATCCCCAGAAAACAATGCGGAAATCGCCATACGATCTACGATCGCTACCTTTTGAAAAGAGCCAAAATCCTCTTCCGTAAAGTTCCGTCCTACCTGTACATAATAGCCGTAAACGTCAAAATAATTTTCATCGATGCCAAGCAGCGTTCCGGTAAATGCCTGATTTTTATGAAAAACATTTCCGGAATAGTCTCTTTTGGTATAAAAGGACGCCTTTTCCACCTCATCCAGCGCTTCCAATTCTGCTCTGGTATCCTCGCTGAGAGGATTTACTCCTTCTGGAATCGTGTTATAGGCCACGTCAAACGTGCCATCCCCCTGATATAGCTGTACCTTTACCGCATTGGTCCCCGCGCCGATCAGGTTCTGTTTGATCTGATCATTCGTCCCCTTGATCGTAGACACGATGGAAATGATGGATGCAATACCGATAATAATTCCCAGCATCGTCAAGAAGGACCGCAGTTTATGTCCCCAGATTCCCTGGAAGGCCAAAGATATATTTTCTAACATGCGTACTCCCCCTTCCTAGCGATACATACTCTGATAAAACTCTTCCAGATTCCCGTCTTTGGTCGGGCTGCCTTCCTTCACATCCTTTCCATAAGGAAATGCAACCTTATCCTCGGCGGTAATTCCAGAACGAATTTCTGTGTAAGATCCGTACAATGCTTTTCCTGTCACCACGTCGCGCCGTTCCAGCTTTCCGTCCTTTCCTGCGATCAAAACGTAGCTCTGTCCATTTTCGCTGCGGACAAACATGTTCTGCAGATACAAGGAGTTATTCTCTCCTTCCGCTGCTTGCGGCGTATAAGTAATGTCCAGATAATCCCCTTCCTCAAAGGAAGCCGCTTCCCCATCAATAAAAATCGTGAAGGGGTAGTAGGAGGCATTGGTATTCCCATTTCCGTAATTATTGCCGTAGAGAGTCGGTATATCCGAAATTTCCTGGATGGTGCCTTCCACAGACTCGCCGCTCATCCAGGATGACACGGTCACCGGCTGGCCCACCTTTACCGTCTCTAACTCCAGCTCGCTCAATGTTCCCTGAACATAATAGCCGCCTCCGCCGGAAACCGTAATCAATGGTTTATGTTCTACAGCAGCCGTCTCCGAATCTCCCACGGTCTTTATGGTGCCGTCAAACTCCGCATAGACCGTACCGTCGTTCAGTTCTTTTTCCAGCTTATCATATTCCACCTGAGCCACCCGGATATTCAGGTTGATGTCCCGGATCTCCATGGTCTTATCGGATTTCATCTTCTCAATCTCAGCAGCCGTATAACTTGGCCCGCTGGGGCCAATCGGACCAATGGGATCGATGATCCCCGGATCGCCTGGTTCCGTGGGGTCTTCCGCTTCTAACAACGGGTCCGATTCCGGTCCTGCTACGCCAAGCATCACAAAACTGAGAACGCCGTCTTTATTGGTAAACTTCATCTTCCAGCTGCTGATACAAGCAGCTTCCAGACTGTCGTTCTCCCGAAGCATAAAGGTTGCGATCGCCTCGTTCTTCCCATTTAACAGCTGGCGGATGAAGTCCGTCGTATAGGAAAGATCCAGTCTCCACAGATACAGATAAGGCTGTTCCGGACTTCCGTCGCCGCGAACCAGCACCGGTTCCAGAGGCTGTTCCGGTCCCGACGGTTCTTCCGAAGATGGTTCATCCTCTGGAGAAGACGGTTCTTCTGGAGAAGGCGATTCCGATGGTTCCGGCTGATCTCCCACAGGCGGTTCCACCTGAGATAGCAGCGTTACTCCGCCCACCGCTGGCTCCCCCAAATCCAAGGTTCCTGCAAAGGCAATTCCTCCCTTGCCCAGAGAAGTGGAAGTCTGGGTGAAACCGCCAAGTCCCGTGCCGCCGCTTACCTGATCCTTCTCGGATATCGGTACGCCTGGACGATACTTTTCGATCTTCTTCAAATCCTTTTGGGCTTTTTCAAGGGAGAGTTTTAACTTTTCAATTTCCAGACGCTTTGTCTCAAGGGAAAGGCTGGAAAGAGTCGTATCATAGGCAAGTAAAGGATCGCCTACCTTTACCTCCTGCCCTTCCTGCACATAAATTTCCTTGATAATTTGCGTTGTACTGACGTATACATTCTGCATTTTATCTGTAGAGACGCTGCCGTAGGTCTGCGACTGGTCTCCCCAGTACTCCGTCATTCCGACGTCCATAATCGAATATACGCTGATAGGATCTTTCTCCTGGTTCTTTACCAGATATACTCCGCCCGCCGCGAGGCCTCCAACCAAGGCAACAACCAGGCCGCCAATCAATACACGCTTTCCGGTCTTATTCATCAGCGCCTCCTTTCCGGCCGCTGCTTTGCAGCACGCCATCCCGGATATGATATAAGGTCTTCGCATAGTCCGCGATTTCCTGCTCATGGGTAATCATCACAATGGTCGCCCCTTCGTCATTCAAACGCTGGAACAGCTCCATCACCTGCTCGCCGGACTTCGAATCCAAGGCACCCGTAGGCTCATCCGCTAAAAGCAGCTTCGGATTTCCCACAATCGCCCGGGCAATCGCAACTCTTTGGCACTGTCCGCCGGAGAGTTGGTTGGGGCGAAACGCCAGACGATCTCCCAATCCAACCTTTTCCAGGGCGGCCTTTGCCCGTTCCCGCCGCTCCGATTTGCTGACGCCGCCATAAAGCAGAGGCAGCGCCACATTGTCCAGCGCGCTTAATTTTGGTAATAAATTAAACTGCTGAAACACAAAGCCGATGCTTTGATTCCGAATCTGGGCCATCTTATTTTCGCCGGCTTTTGAGATATCTTCCCCCATCAACAGATAGGTGCCTTTGGTCGGTACATCCAGGCAGCCAATCATATTCATCAATGTGGTTTTTCCCGATCCGGAAGGCCCCATAATCGCAATATACTCTCCCTCTTCCACGGAGAGATTGATATCCTTCAACACAGGAACTACCATCTTTCCCTGCAGATAGTCCTTATAAATTCCATTTAGTTCTAAGATCATACGCCGGCCTCCGTTTCACCCTCCGGAGTTTCCCCTCCCGGAATGGAAGCGTCCTCACCGGCATCCGGCTCTGCATCGCCGTCAGGCATCGCTGCAGGTTCTCCCTCGCCGCCCTCGGGCATACCACCTTCAGGGAAGTCGACCATCTCGCCTTCCGAAAGGTCGATTTCTTCGCCTTCCGGCATATCCATACCGCCTTCCGAAAAATCAACATCGCCGCCTTCCGGCATCATAGCGCCGCCGTCCATATCCGGCGTCACATCCATACCGCCGCCAAAGGAACCGTCGTCATATCTGGTGACGCTCTGGCCTTCTTTTAGGCCTTCTTCCGGAATCGCAATATAATCCTGTGCGGTTAAGCCATCCGTAATCTGATATTCATCGGTTGTATCATCATGCATACCAAGAGTAACTTTCCGCTTCTCCAGCTTATCCTTCTCCGTCGCCGCCCATACATAAGCGTCGTCGCCGTCCTGAACAATAAAGTAAGAGGAAAGCCACAGGCCTTCTTTCTTTTCTTCCTGCCCTTCGTCCAGCTCGATATACACATGCTGCCCTAACATCAGTCCTTCCCCGTCTTCCAAAGTAACGTAGAAGGGATATTTGGAGGACTGGGTCATCTCACTGCCTCCGCCGGATACCATCACATAACCGTTGTTTTCATTTCCGCTTTCCGTGGTATTCCAGTCAATGCTGTCAATCATGCCCTTCCAGGTCTGATTCTCATCAATACGGGAACGGATAATCACTGGGCTTCCCATCGGAAGCTGACCGGCATTCTGCTCGTTGATCGTTCCCTTTACCCGGTAGTTTCCGACCTGCATAATAACCATGTAAGGGAGCGGGTTTCCATAGTTGTCATAACCGTTTTCATTGACGCTCTGCACGACGCCGTCAATGGTGGAAGTAACCTCCGCGTTCTCCAAGGATTTTTCCAGACGCTCAATCTCTACCTTTTTTGCGCTGATATTGTATTCCGCCTGCTTGATTTCCGCCTGCACCGACTGAATCTCAATCGTATAGGAAAGTTTATCGGAGGAAGACGCGTTATTCCGCTCCTTCTCCAATTCCTTTACCTGCTTTTCCATGGTCGTAATACTGTTTTCCAGCTTTTCCAGCTCCAGTTTTGCCTGATCAATACTTAAATTAATCTCATCGCTGTCATAGGCAAATAATTTCTGTCCTGCGGTCACTTCCGCGCCTGCTTCCACAAACACTTCCTTGATCGTCTTATTTTCATCCTTCTTGATCTCCAGAGTTTCCTGGGAGACTACCTTACCCGCATATCGGTTCTGCAAGCCTCCGCCCAGGCCGGCCAAAATCGCCACCGACTGTACTGCTACTGTCTCTCCGCTCTCCTCTGAACTGCCGGAACAGCCGCTGGCTGCCATCATACACGCCATCGCAAAACAGAGAATTTTTCCTAGTCTCTTCTTCATACGATTTTCTCCACTCCTTCTTTCCTGGCTCTGGGGATTTAGCCATAGTCTATTTTCTTTTTATCATATCAGATTGTTTTCCTATAATTAAGGAAGATTTTCTTAATTTTTTCTGAAAACAGCAGGCTTTCTATTTCTCTAAAGTCACTGTGATTTTTACCGGATTATGATCCGTATAACGAAATTCGCCGTCGATGGTCTGTACTTCGTTCAAAGTAACATTGGGAGAAAGTAAAAAGCCGTCCAAAACATAGTACTGGGTCTTTGGGTCTTCGGGATGATAAGGTTGGTTCAAAAGGCGGCAGGTCGGCGTCGACGGATCATTGGCTAACTGCCATCCTTCTCCAAAATCCGAAGCTTCCACCAGGCCCGGCGAAAAATTCTCACGGTCTTGTACCGGATACAACGACGGGTCCACATTGGAAAAGGTCTGATTAAAATCTCCTCCGGCAATACAGTAGTTTCCCTTTTCATATTCTGCATTTAAAAATTCCACCAGCTGTTTCGTCTGCATTTCTCTTCCCGTACCATCGTCATAAGCGTCTAAATGCAAATTCACCAGAACCAGTTCTTTATCGGAGCCTTCTAAGGGGACCCGCTCCACCAGCAGGCAGCGCTTCAACTGACAGACTCGCATCGGCCAGGAAAAAGAAGTGGGCAGAGCAATCCGCACGGCGGATTCCGCCTGGTAAGGGTTTACCGTCAAAATTCCAGAATGCACGCGTCCAATCGTTGGAAAGGGATATGGAACATAGTCGCAGAGAAAGTTCGCCGCAAATACCGCAGAGCCTTCTAAGCCTTCCAGGAGATACTCTGCCTCCTGAACCCCATAGGAACGTTTGGAATCAATATCCACTTCCTGAAGGAAATAGATATCTCCGTCTGCTTCCTCCAACAGTTCTCGGATGCCCTTCATATTCCGCTCGATGATCTCCTTGCTTTCCACCCGCACATCCGTTCCGCCATCCATAAAAAAGTCATGCTCTGCGTCCAGTCCACCATAGCCAATATTGCAGGTAACCAAAGAAAGGGAATCCCCCGCTTGAAGCAGGGAATTCCCCGAACCCTTGATTTCTACAAATTCCTCGGCTTCTGGACGAAATTCCCGCAAGCTCAGCCATGCCACCAGGGCCACAGCCGCTATCAGAATCAAGCCAAACAAACTGCCCAGAATCTTCAGAATTGTCTTCATACTCTTCTATTATCCTTTAATATCCAGTCCAGCCAGCAGATCTTTCAGGCTTGTAGAAGCCTTTCCGGTCTCCTTATAGTTAAAAGTTTCCTTTTCCTCTCTGGGCTCGCGGGGCGCACGCTCCTTCTTCTCTCTGACCGGAGCTTCCTGCAGCGCCTTCATGCTAAGGCTCAGCTTGCCGTCCTTGATGGCAATGATCTTCACCTGAACTTTATCGCCTTTTTTCAGCACGTCCGAGGGTTTCTCTACTCTCTTATAGCTGATCTGAGAAACATGGAGCAGACCGGACAGACCGTTTTCCAGATCAAGAAAAGCGCCGTAATCCATCAGAGAATCTACGGTTCCCTCTAAAACCTGACCTACTTCGCAGGCAGCCATCTTTGCCGCCTTCTCTTCTTTTTCTTTCTGACGGGCAACTTCCTTCGCGGAGAGAACCAGTTTCTTGTTCTCCTTGTCGGCGGTGATCACCATAACTTCCACGGTCTGACCCTTGTACTCTTCCAGGTTTTCCACATAGCCGGCAGCCAACTTCGACGCAGGGATAAAGCCGCGAACCTCATCTACATAGGCAACCACTCCGGCTTTCACCACGCTGTCGATCTTTACCGGGAAAATGGTTTTCTCTTTCAGCATCGTCTCAAATTTATCCCATACCGGATCGTCGTTGGGCGGGCCCTGCTTCAAAGATGCTTCTAACTCTGCCGCATAGTCCTCCATGGTTTCCACCGGTGTTTCTTGATTCATCATTTCTTCGCTCATAACAACCTCCCACAATCCATGTGTTTGCTTTTGCGGCATCCGTCTTCCGGGAAAAACCGCTATTATAGAGATTATAGCATTTCCACCCTCTTTATGCAAATGCTTTTTCAAAGTTTACCACCTTTTTCAAATCTCTATTTATGAAATCTATTTGACACATCTTTTTTCCTTTTGATATACTATGTTATATTGGGAGGGAATACACATGGAAGGACACGCAAAAAATCGGCCGCGCCGCCAAAGAATTCAAAAATCGTTGTATGAAGTCACCTTTTTTCTGGAGCTCATCGTTGCATGCTTTGTCATCCTGCTGATCGGCTACGCTCTGGGAAAACTCTTTTTTCAGTTTTTCGAGACCCCGTCCAGCTCTTTTATGCACTTTCTCGAAATCACGTTGGATATCGTCATTGGGATCGAGTTCCTGAAGATGCTTTGCCGCCACAATATGGACTCCGTGGTAGAGGTTCTGCTCTTTGCTTTGGCCAGACATATGATTATCGAGCCGACCACGATGTTTGAAAATCTGCTCTGCGTCGCCGGCGTCGCATTGCTGTTTGTGGTCCGCAAATACCTATTTGTGGCAAAGATCGATAAAGACATGGATGAGACAGACATTCCGGAAGGAAGGGTAGCGTACGAGCATCACGACCCCAAACCGCCGGTAGAATTCGACGACACCGGGACTGGCGGAGTCGCATAAAGTAATGTATGCCCATTCACAACACGCATCAGGTTTTTCACTTTTGAGTTACCTCTTTTGTAAATATACCGCTTTTCCTGATGCTTCCGCATAAAACGGGGATACCATGTATCCCCTATACATACTAAAAAAGCCCGGACGGCGGCCATGAGCAGGGGAGCTTGCTCCTCTTGGCTCATGGACATCGGACGGGCTTTTCATTTACTCAGGCCGTAATTTCCTCCGCCTGCTTGATCAAAATCAACCGATCTCCCGGTTTTACTTCTTCTCCAATCCCCTCATTGGTTTCTCGAATCCCTTCCACCGTAGTATAAAATTTCTTGGCGATTTTCCACAGAGTATCTCCCGGCTGTACCCGGTAACCGACGATTCCCGGCATCTTGCGGATTTTTTCCTCATCATAAGGAACCAGCTCGGCATCTCCCAGGATCGTCTTATCTTCTCTGGTCAACACAATCGCTTCCAGGATAATGCCAGCCCGAACTTCCGCTTCATCGGCTCCGAGCATCAGGACGTTCAGATTCTCGGCCACAGATTTCAAACGATATGTACAAGAAGCGTCAATATTTCTGGCTTCCATCACGTGCTGGAACGGCAACGCTGCATCTACCGACCGAAGCGGCGCCGTATCGTCCGCCGATGTATAAAGTACTGTCACGTGAAGGGCGCCCTCGATCTCCAGGCCTTCCTCGGTAACGCCGATTCGATCTACCAAAACTTTGCTGCTGCCATGACAGATCTGAAGAATCCGCTCTCCCTCCGGCAGTTTCACCCGCTCGCTTAACTTGGTACGAGAGCTGTTGCGAACCAAAATCTTCTCAAAAGAAGTTTCCTTTTCCGTCAGAACCGCTTCTTTGGCAGGCGAATAGATATCGCAGACCGCCGTAATGTTTTCCGTCTCATAAAGTCGGATCTGCATCTCCAAAATCGCCTCGGTGTCCAACATCCGAAGTTCGCCGTCCGCATCTTCTTTTGGCTCCATATCGCTGTGAATCAAACGCACGTCGATATCTGGAATCATTTCCTCGCTGCTATCCGGTAAATCCACCTGCCCGGAAAACGGAACAGAGAATTCCTCCCATTGGACCGGCATATGGTCGCCGTCGCCCTGATACATGGCAAAAACCGCCAGTTCTCCGCGAATCGCCAACGCTCCATCCAAAGGCCGGCAATCCGTACCCCGAAGCTCTACCTCACGCCAGATCAGTTCACCCAAATTGGGCTTGTTCCCGGAAATTTCCAGTTCCTCGCTGACCCGGTAAGTTTCCCGCTTTTGTACCGCAATACGTGTAATCTGATAAGGCTCTTCCCTGGTCTCCAAAGGTTCTTCCGCTGAGGCTGCGGTCACCAAACCCTCTTGTATCAAACCGTCTGCCGTAATGGTAAAGGTCAGCACAGCTCGAATCCGTACTTTGCGGGAGTGAATCATCTCAATATCCAGATCTTCCACTGCCCAATCCAATGTCAGGGTGTCTTTATCATCCACCCCCTCCAACCGGACCGGCTCCATAAGCGGCAGATTTCCCGACAGGCTCTGAACGCCGCCCCCCTCCGCCGCATAAAGAATATCATATTTTAACTTCCCGCGGATGGTTCCTTTTTCTTCCTGGCAGCGGACTTCCTCCGGCTCCACCTCGCCTCTTTGCAAAATAATCCGCTCCATGTCCGGCTTCACATCCGGAACATTCCGGTCTTCATCGATCGTGATCTGAGTCACGATCCGGGCCTTTTGGCGGTTCATATAGATTTTCTTTTTCTCTAATTCCATAATCTCCTCCTAACGAAATACAACCGGTTCTTCCCGCATCGGAAGCTTCAGCACGATATACGGATATGACGCCTCCGAACCGGACTCCACCGTATCCTCTGGCCCAAGAAGTTCTGTATCCAGTACGATGTTGCTGTCGGTCAAATACAGCTCCTTCACCTGAATACTGTAACCGCCGCTGCTCTGAGCGCCATAGCCGACGACCAGATAAAGATACTGCTCCGCACTGTAGGTCAGCTTAAAATCATTCTGTTTCCGCTCGTCAATGGCTGCCTTCAGCTCCGCTGGTATCTCTCCATCGGGTACTACGGTGAATTCCAAATCCTGCAATCTGTTTTCGCTTTCCTTGCTGCAGCCTGCTCCGAATACAATCAGACAGGCCAATAGAAACATAAGGAAAATTCGCTTCACGGTCTGCTCCCCCCAATCCCTATCCTTTATGAATTGTATGCAGGACAGGGGAAAACATGATAAAAAAACTCCCTTCTAAGCAAGTTTTATCTTCTTGCTTAGAAAGGAGTATGCCAACCAAATCCTACCGATAGCACTTTCGCCCGCTGGCATCCGGCACGCCCATCTCCATCCGGTACTTGGCGACCGTCCGGCGGGAAATCCCCGCGCCGGCTTCCTTCAAAAGATCCGCCAGTTTCTGATCGCTCAGAGGCTTCTTTTTGTCTTCCGCATCGATCAGTTCCTGAATTTTCCCCTTTAGAAGTTCCGGCGTTAAAACCGTCTCGCCCCCGGCGGCCACACCGCGGGTGAAAAAATAATTCATCGGATAAATCCCCCAAGTGCACTGAAGGTATTTATCACGCACTGCGCGGCTTACCGTAGACTCGTGAACGCCGATTTTTTCCGCCACATCCAAAAGGCGCAGCGGCTTCACGCGTCCCGGCCCCCACTCAAAAAATTCCTTCTGAAATTCTACCAAGGCCCGCGCCACCGCAGCCAACGTATTTCCTCTCTGGCGGATACAGGATACGACCCACTCGGCCTGCTTTAGCTTCTCTCCGATATAGTTCTGAGTTTCCGGACTCGGATCTTCTTTTAAGAGTTGAACATAATAAGGGCTGATCAACAGGTTCGCGTAGGAATTATCATTTAAAAGGACTTCAAAGTAATCCTGGAACTTGACCACGGTGACGTCCGGCAAAATATACTTCAGGTTCTCCCTGGAAGAAAATCCACTGCCTGGAATCGGATTTAACTCCTTGATCCTCCGGCACGCATCCTCTACGTCCGCAAGAGAAGCGCCCGTCGCCGCGGCAATTTTCGGAAGCTGATTTTTGCCCAAAAGCTCCAGATGATCTTTCACAATCGCCTCTGCCAGCGGGTTTTCTTCCCCCCGCCGCGAAAGCTGCAGCAGCAAACACTCCCCAAGGCCCGCAGCGCCGACTCCCGCAGGGTCCGCCGTTTGAAACTGACGCAGGTAACGTTCTGCGTCCTCGGCCGTCAGATTAAAATCCTCCATCAAACACTCCGGCATCCCCTCCAAATAGCCGCGGGAATCCAGAGAATACGCCAGATAGTGGTAAATCTCCCGCTCTTTTTGACTTTCTGCCAGAGGGAGCAGCTGAGCGAGCACATACTGGGGCAGATCTTCCCCCTCATCGGTGGAAAAATTCCAGGCATCCCGCTCTTCCTCTTCCGCATGCTCTTGTCCATAGTAGATCCGGTTCTGCTCGTCCGCTGCTTCCAGCCACTCCAATTTTCGTACCAGCTCGCTCTTCCCGGCCGGTTCTTCGTGGGATTCTTCCAGTTCTACCAGCGGGTTTTCCATGGACAATTCTTTTAGAAAGCCGTCCAGCTCCTGCACGTTCATTTGCAAGATCTCTACCGACTGAATCATCCGCTGGGAAAGCACCTGCTTTTGTTCCAAAGAAACTTTTAAATCCATCGAAGCGCCCCTTTCTCCTTCGTATTCCTCCACCCGAAAGTCTCAGGCAAGGCAGCCAAACCGCCGCCATTCAAACAATCTCGCTAAAAAAGCAACCCTTTGGCGGAATGATCTCCGAATATCCCTCCGGCGCGTCCCCGCCCAACAGCCATTCCGTCAGCTCGCCAATGGTAAGCGCAAGTTCCGGCGTCTCCCCCGGCGAAGGAATCAGCCGGGAATCTGTAGAAGTCAACTCCCACCGGAATACGCCGTTATTTTCCGGTATTAACTCATCCTGCACCTGTAACACCACTGTTTTCGGCCCCCAGGAACGAATCTCCTTCACAAATGCGGCAAAATTGCAAATCCGCGCCATGATCGCCGGTTTTTCCTGTCCCAGCCAACCGGTATTGACCACTGAGATTTCGCCCTTCACGGCGCCGCCAAATCCGCTTTTCTGAAAATAGTCCCGGATTGCCGCGGCCAAAGAATCGATCCGCCGCATGGTCTCTGCTGTTTGCGGCTGATTCAGCCGCAGAAAATCCGGTAAGAACCGACCGTCCACGATCAGCTCTCGAATCTCCATGTTTCCTTCTCCCGGCCAGTAGGAAAAAATACCGACCAGCTCTTCCCCTTGGAGGAGCGCCGCCAGTCCGCCGCCCTCCGAAGCGACCTCCTTCTGCAGCCTTTGCAGGTATTCCTCGCTGCGCTCCGGGAATACGGAAAATCGCTCTTCCAGTTCTCTTTCTAAAAAGCAAGCCGCGGCAGCAAAGTCTTCGCGGGCGAGCGAAACCACCGACAGTCCCTCTCCGCCGCTTCCAGCGGGAAGATCGCCCTCCCATTTTTGATACACATACCGAAAATCAAAAGGCAGATAAATCTCCGCCTTCGCCGGCATCAGCCAAACAAAAGGCATTTCCTTTGACGCCAGGTCCCGCATCCCCTGGGTCAGAAGCTTCGCCATCCGTTTTTGACGGCGATATTCCGGTTTGGTCGCCACCGCAATCAGATAGCGGCTGTCCCAAAGCCGTCCATTGACCCACAAGGAGTATGGATTCCATTGTACCATGGAAACGATTTCATCTCCAGCTTCCTCCACCAGAATCTCATTTTCCAATGCCTTCTCTTCATAATAATAATCAAGAAACGATGCCGAATCTTCCGGAAAAATTTCTTCCCAAAGCGCCCTTGTTCTTTTGCGCTCTTCGATGCTTTCTAGATATCGCATACTGCCTCCTAATTCTGCGTCAATGTATATTTTTTCGCCATAAACACCGGATAATAGGATTCCTTTGCCTTTCGAAGCGCCGGCAGCCCCACGTCGTCTTCCCGATTCACCAGCAAAGCGTCTGGAAATTCATGCACTAGAAATTGCTGGTTGATCCATGGGTAAAGTCCCCTTATCTCCGCATTGGCCTTTTCAATATGAATGATCGCCATGCGGTCCACCGGGTTATAGCTTCCCATGGTAAATGCTTCCAGCTTCCCATCAATAAACACGCCCGCCACATAGGTGCCAAGCACCTCCATATGGCGAAGGACTTCATGGATTCCTTCCGCCTCTCCATCCAGATGAATATCGGCTTCGTCCCCCTTTTGTTCCCGCCAGCGGCTTAAGAACTCCCAGATCAAGTCTCGGTCTGCCCGAACCAAGCGGCGATATTCCGAACGATCTCCGTATTCCCGCAAAAATGCGTTGACGTGATTTTTCTTTTTGTGATACTTTTTGCCGGAAAGGGTCCGTAGGCTCTCCGCATCGTAAACATAGTCCGCCGCATCCGCTTCTTCCTCTATTCGGTACCGGCCAGGGGACAAGTGCAGCGCGTTCACGCCGTCTTCATCCGCAAAGATCACCTTCATCTTCCGCCCTAATTCCTGGTTAAAGTATTGTTCCATAAGATCAAAATAAAAGGGCATATCTTCTGCCCGGCAGATCGGCAGAGAAGCCTCAAACTCTTCACCAATATGGCTCTGCATCAAGACGGCGCGCTCGTCCAGCACCGTAAACTCACAGCCATAAAAATCCTTCCAAAGAAAACTGTCCAAAATCACGCTGTCGCAGGTTTTGTTGGATCTCAGGCCAAAATAAGGGCGTAACCGTTCTACATCCGCAGCTTCCAGCCTTTTAAATTGCAAATTCATCTTTTCCTCCATTTTTGAAAAAAGAGGCTTTTGCCAAGCACAGCAAAAGCCTACATCTTTTTTCGCGTAAACGCGGTATTCATCTTTTGGAAACAGCTTTCTTACTCCGTAATCGCCATATACTGAATCGAAGTGACCGCGTCGTCCTTCACAACAAACATCAGGGTGCTGTCGCCCTTGGTGTAGCTATAATTCCCAGCGGTAGCCGGCTCGCCGTAGGCCTTCGCCACATCTGCCGCCGAAGAACCGATGGAAATCCCTTCCGGAGTGGAGATCAGATCATCCTTAATCTCAATGGAAGATACGTAATCCTTGTCATCCATCGGATAGGTCTTTAAGATAAAGCTGCCGTAGGTATACTCCTTATCCAGCCCTTTAAAAGCGCAGCTCTCCGACTCAAAATAGCTGTCCTCTTTTCCCAGCTTTTCCAGAATCGGAGCCGCCTCAGCGTTCATCGCAATCGCCACGTCCCCAGACTGAAATACATAAGCGTCTTTGCTTTCCACCGGAGCCGCCGCATTGGTGGCATCCGCCGCTTTAGTATCTCCGCCAGCGGAAGGCGTCGCCTTCTCATCGGAACCGCCGCAGCCCACTAAAATCAACATTGCTACAAATAAAATTGCAAACTTTTTCATCTCGTGCATCCTCCTGCATTTTTTCATGTTTCGCCCACTAGATCTTCCTTCCGGTCCATCTGCAGGCAAGTTTCTTATTCCTATTCGGAAGGTTTCCGGCCTCCATAACTCTTTAAGTAGCCGTATTCCTCCAACTCCCGGTGCTGATCGGCTTCCATCTCATGATAAAAATCCGCCTTTTCCTGCCACTTCGCAGCCACTTCAGCATCTCCCCGATGATCCGGAAGCTGATACGCCTCCTGAAGTTCCGCTCCCAAATACTTGGCAAGCTTTTCCGCGCCGGATAAGTTCAGATGTAACCCATTATCATACGTATCGGTTTCAAAGTCAATACCTGTTTCATCCAAAAGCTCTAAAAAATTGATGTAACGCAGGCCATTTTTCTCGGCGTAATCTTCCATCTGCTCTTCCCACTCATCATACCAGTGGGGATAGATGCTGGGCGCCTTCATCAATACCAATTCCACACCGTTCTCCTTGCAGAGCTTTACCATCTTATCCAAGTACTCGTAACTGGTATCGCTAAAGCGGTAATCCTGCAGCGGCGGCGTGCTGGGCGCGGAAGTAACCGGCCGCACATCCACCCGCATCAGATAGCCCTGATGGAAAGAACGCTTGGTTTGAAACAGATATTCAAAATCTTCCCCGGAAAGCTCGCTCCAGCGGGAATGATACCGCAGAATCGGGAACAGATACGTAATAAAATCCTCTTCCTCGGTCATCGACGCTTGAATCGACTTTACCTTAGAGTTCGACCAACGCATCCCATCCAGCGTCATCCGATTATAGGCCTCATTTTGAGGCTCTCCATATTTCATGGACAGGACGTTAAAGACCATCACCTTCGGCTTCTCATACTTTAAGGTCTCTTCCATCAAATAATAAGACTGCCAAATCAGCTGTTGGGCGCTGCCGCGGATATAACTGGTAATTCCATACTCTTCCCAAAGCGTGATCGGGGAAATATTTTCATAGACCTCGCAGTCCCCGACAAAAATCACATCGTTCCCGCCCGCATTGTCATAGTAGTCCGCGATCAGGCGTCCTTCAATAATGTCGTTGATATACTTTGGCGTCAGCAGTTTCTGTAAAAACCACAAGCCTCCTACCAGAAGGCACGCCACGACGAGAATCGTCAAAAACCGTTTCTTCTTCATGACTCCTCCTAGAATTGATTGTAGATAAACTGACTGGCGTCATATCCGATGCCATAAGCTCCAAAAATCAGTACGCCCAGAATCAGTGCGGCATAGACGCCATAGCGAAGCACCAACGGTTTCGCCGCCAGCTTCTCCCGCACGCTTCCGCTGCGTCCGATCAGGCTAACGGTCAGCATAATCAAAACGCCAATGGCGATCACGCCCCAGTCGGCAGCCGCAAGTCCCAGTTCCAGAAGGCTTCCGTTCACAAACACGTTCCAGTTGCCCTCCGTAAAAATCGTCCCCACCTGGTGGAAGGTTAACGGCACATTCCGGTAACAATCCAAAATACGGATGGCGCTCATCAAAAGGAAGGTTCGCCCGACCTGGAACAGCCGGTACCAAAACATCCGCCCAACCTTCGGGAACTTCCCATGAAACCATGCGTAGAAAGGTTCAAATTCCTGAGATACAATCAAAACCAGGCAGTTCAGCATGCCCCAAACGATAAAGTTCCAGCTTGCTCCATGCCACAGACCGGTAACAAACCAGACGATCGACGTGGACAGATACACCGGAATTCGTTTTCCCAGAGCTTGTCCCAGCTTTTCCCGAGAAACCTTGGAAAGTTTCAGCATGGGCTGACAGACAGAAATCGGATAAAAAATATAATCCCGGAACCAGGTTCCCATGGTAATATGCCACCGACGCCAGTATTCCGCCGTATTCTTTGAGAAAAACGGACGTTCAAAGTTTTCTACCAGATGAACGCCAAATACTTGAGCAATTCCGATGGTAATATCAATTCCTCCGGTGAAGTCGGCATAGAGTTCCACGGCATAGAGCACCATCGCCATCAATACATAAGCCCCGGTATATTCTTCCGGATTTTGTATCAATTCATTCACGGCCACCAAAAGCCGGTCCGCCACCACCATTTTTTTGAAAAAGCCCCAACAGATCCGCTGAATTCCAAAGCTGATATTCCGATGGTCGTAAGGATGCTCTTCATACAAAGTTTTCGCCAGATCATCATAACGGCTGATCGGCCCTTGGACGACCTGAGGGAAAAAGGAAACAAACAAAGCAAAACGCCCCAGGCTGTCCTGAGCCGCATATTTGCCCCGATAGACATCGATCAGATAGCCCATGCTTTGGAAGGTATAAAAGGAGATTCCCATCGGCAGGGCAAACCGCATAAACGCAATATCCGTACCAAAAATTCCATTTACATTGGAGATAAAGAAATCCGTATATTTTAAGACCGCCAGGATGCCCAAATTTAAGAGCAGGCAAGCCAGCATCCAATGTCTCGTTTTCTTTTTTCCAGCCGCTTTATAAGCTTTCTTCTCTTCCCTGGACAGTTCCGCCTTGTGGGCTTTCAGCCAGGCGGACTGATCGCTTTGAAGCTTTGTTATCCGCTTCGCCGCATACCAAGTCGTCACCGTGGTAACCAAAATATACGCTAAGAAGTGGATGCCAGCCCACGCATAAAAGAGATAACTGCCAGCGAGCAGCAGCATCCACTGAAATCTCTTAGGTATCACATAGTAAAGGATGAACATTGCCGTAAGAAAGGCAATGAACGTATAGGATGTAAAAAGCATACGTACCTCAATCAGTCTTCATCCTGCAAACGCTCCACCAAATCATAGAGAGCTTCCGCAGAATTAAAGTTTTCAGGGACAATTTCCTCCGCCGGAATCGCCACATCGTATTCGGTGTTTACCGAGGTGATGATGGAGATAATATCAAAAGAATCGAGGATCTTGTCATCGATCAGCGTATCGCAAGTCTCAAAATCCACTTCCGGGTGCAGTTCCTTCAAGATGTTCAATAAAGCTTCCATACCTACTTCTCCTTCTTATTCATATAATTTTGCTTCAGCAAAACGCGGTTGATCTTCCCGTTCGGCGTCAAAGGCATAGAAGGAAGAACCTCGATCGCATTGGGAATCATATACCGCGGCAGCTTCTCTTTCAGGTATCGAACCATGTCGGCAGGAGATACCTCACCCACATAATACAACACAATCTTCTTTTTGTCATCATCAAATATGCAGCAAGCGCTTTTTATTCCGTCTTTCATATTCACGACGACTTCGATTTCCCCAAGCTCGATCCGATGCCCCATATGTTTGATCTGGTAATCTTTCCGGGAAAGGAAGCAAAGCTCGCCGCGCTCGTTGTATTTTCCCAGATCGCCGGTGCGATAGATGATTTCCGGATAGGCATCATTCAGCGGGTTCTGAACAAAGGATTCCCTGGTTTTCTCCGGATTATGATAATAACCCAGAGTCACACCGGTTCCGCGAATGCAGATTTCACCGGGTTCGCCCGGCTTTGCCAGCTGATCCTGCTCTGTCAAAAGTAAAATTTCCGTATTCCGGAAAGGGCCGCCGATGGGAATGGTCTCGTCCAGAGAAAATTCCCGCTCTACTTTGTAATAGCAGCACATACCGGTTCCTTCCGTCGGTCCGTACAGATTGACAAACTTGGCGTCCGGCAGCGTCTCGCGCCAGATGTGGAATTGTTTAATCGGAAATACCTCGCTGCCAAAAGCAATCGTATGGAGATACTGCGGTTTTACCTTGTCAAAAGTCTTAAATGCAGAGATCATCGTCAGGGCGGAAACCACCCAGCAGATCGTATTGATCTTATATTCATTTAAAAACTCTACCAGCTTGACTGGGAACATAAACAAATTCTTGGGAATCAGATACGTGGTCCCTCCAAACTTCATGGTCGAATAGAGTTCCTTTAGACAAGCGTCAAAATAAAGCGGCGTCTGATTTCCAAATACGGAATCTTCGTTAAAGCCTAACACGTCCCCTAAATTATCGATATAATCAATCACCGAGCGATGGCAGGCGGCAACACCTTTGGGAACACCGGTGGAACCGGAGGTAAACACAATATAGATCGGATCGATGTCCAAGGCTTTCCGGCGGATTTCCGCAAGCTTGTCCTCATCCACCGGTTCCGCAATCATCTCCTCATAAAGATAAACGTCGCCTGGATACTGGAATTCCTTTACCATCTCCTTGGTGACATCGTCGCAGATGATCGCTCTTGGCTTCAGATTTTGGAAAATCAGCTCAATTCGATGTTTTGGCATCTCCTCGTCGATGGGGACATAACTGCACCCACTATAGACCACGCCATAAAAACTGACCACCATATTTGGATGCTTCTGCATAAATACGACCACCGGCTCCCGATAAAGGCCATGACGGCCAAGAAAGCTTCCGATGGCCCGCGCACGGTGATACACCTCAGAAAAGGTGAGGCCCATGCTCTCATTGGCATACGCCACCTTATCCGGCACACGCGGAACGGTTCGTTCCAAATATTCTAATATGTTTGTCTGCTGCATCGATTTTCTCCCTTACCATTCGGTTTTACCTGGTTACCAGGCAATGATATTCTTCCTTTAACGGCGCATCGCATTCTTCGATGGCACGCATGGCTAAAACTTCCATTGCATCCAAAAATCCAGGACCAATGGGGAAGTCTTTCTTAATCATCGACAATTCCGTACATCCCAATACAATGACCTGAGCTCCGGCTGCCCGAAGCTCCGCTTCCGCTTCCTGAAAAAGCGAAAGTTCCACCGGCTTTCCCGCTTTTACGTTTTCGTAAATCAGGTGCATGACTTTCTTCTGAGATTCCTCCGAAGGAATCACCGCTTTCATGCCCAACCGTTCCAGCTCTTTTTGGAAAAGGCCGCTGCGGATCGTACCGTCCGTGGCCATGATCCCAATCGTGCTCCACCCAAACTTTTTCAGATGAGCGGCCGTCTCTTCGATCAGATTCAATACCGGTTTTCCAATCTGCGACTCTAAATAAGAATGAAAATAATGAGCCGTGATACAGGGAATTACCAAACGGTCGGCTCCCTGGCGCACCAGAGCGCGGCCAGTCTCCACCATCATCTGCTGAGGGTCTTCATTGCTAAGGCCTAAAATATATCTGGTCCGGTCCGGCGTATCCGGCCGGTTATAAATAATCATCGGCAGATGTTCCTGATCGCAGGAAGCATCCGTCATCTGGATGACCAATTCCATATAGTACGCGGTAGCCATGGGCCCCAAACCGCCTATTACTCCCAATGTTTTCATACGTATTCTTCCTTCCGTCCGGTCAAGGGGTCTTCGGCAACCCGGTTGAATCAAAATTATAATAGCCGTCATACTGCTCCGAAAACTTGGCCAGTTCTGCATCGGTTCGAAGGAAACAGTACCAATATTTATTGTGATCCACGCTGCGGGGGCAGGAATCAATATGATACCACTCGTCCCCGACTTTCACCAAACTCCAAAAATGCCTGGTTTCCCCACCCAGCCGCGTCACATCAACGGTTTCAAAACCTGCCTGCTCCATCATGGCTTTCAGCACCGAAAAATACGTAAAGCAGTCTCCTTGCTTCTCCTCAAATCCACGAATGGCTTCATTGATCTGCGTGGTTTTATCCGAGTCTCCCGTATAATTCATATGACGCTTTACATACCAGAACATTTCATACAGCTTATCCCGATCGCTCATCCGGTCGGAAATACAGTTTGCCAAAGCTTCTCTCGCTAATTCTTCCATTTCTTCTCGATTGGCCTCGCCTTTGTCTCTGGCCTTCACTGTGATGGTAGCTGAAACAGCGGCCCTATTTCCAGCGCTGTCCTCTGCTGTATAAACGACGGTATATGTACCAGCCTGCTCCAAATTGACATCCGAAGCATCCACGGTAATTTCCAGATTCTCGTCCCGGTTGTCCGTCACCGTCACGCCGCTTTTATAGGAAATGGAATCACCCTCGGTGATCGTCTGATCTGCGACGCCGGCGATCACTGGCGGCTCCGTATCAAAGAAAATCGTGAGTACGGCAGGGAGCTTTGTCACATTTCCCGCGCCGTCGGTCAAAAAGATCTCTACTTCCTGGCTTCCCTCCCGGTTCCAATCCGGTTCTGTTCCAAAAGATGCGGTAACGCCGGTAACATCCGAAGCCGTTTCAATAAAATCATCCGCCGTACAGGCGTCTCCCCGCCAGATTGTGAGGTCTCTCACCGTACCCTCCGGCGGCGTCCGGTCCACGATTTCTAAGAGTGTTTCATAAGAATAATGGCCCGCCCGAATTTCCACCGGATATAGACCAGGCACCGATGTATCAATCTCCCCGACGTCTGTTACATAGTTCGCTTTCACACCGTCTTTTTTCAAGAAATCGGATACATCCGCCATCGGCGCACCGGCCTCTATCGCTACTTTCGCCATAACCCAATCCGGCGTATAAAACCACAGGAAACAGCCCAGCCCTGCTACCAGGACCAGGCCGGTCAGAAGAATCAGCTTTCGCTTCCACGATTTCTTTCTTCTTCGTTTTCCTTTCAAAATACATCCCCTCAGTCTCTTGCATGTAAATCCGTGATCACTTTTGTGGAGGTCGCAGGGTACAGAGAGTGGTCAAATATATGACTGTTATCGTGCTCTTTCGAATATCCTTCCAGTTGATCGTCGGTTACCATGAAAAAGTAATCTCCGTCGCCCTTTCGCGGCGTCGTATCAAAATGATACCACCCATCGCCGCAATTGACAAGACTCCAATAATGAGATGAATGGCTCGTATCGCTCTTCACCACATCCATATTTTCAATTCCCGCCTGGGTGAGAAGCGCCTTCGCCGCTGCAAAATAATTAAAGCAGTCTCCCGAATGCGTCTCAAACGCCTGGATCGCGCCGTTGATCCAGCTGGATTTGTCTGAAGAATTCACATAACCGATATTTCCATGACACCAATTATAAATCTTCTGCGCCTTCTCCATTTCAGTCATATCCGATGTGATAATTTGATCCAGAATATTCTTGGCCATGGATTCCATCTCAGCTTTGTTTTCATAGCCTGCCGGCTTTTCTTCCACCGTAATCGTCGCGGTGGCGGTCGCCTTATTTCCGGCTGCGTCGGTAGCACTATAAGTTACGGTATACGTTCCCGCCGTATTCAGATCTATCTGGCTGGTATCCACATCCAATTGGACATTGGAATCCAGATTATCGGTCACCGTCACTCCCTTTTTATAGGAAATAGAATCCCCAACGAATACCGTCTGATCCTGAACGCCGGAAATCACTGGCGGTTCCGTATCGCCGGAAGCTACCGTTCCTTGGGTAGCGGCCACACTGGCCCCCGGATTAAAATTCACCGGCGGTTCTTCCTCCGGAGAACGGAACAGGAAATACAAACTTGCGCCAACTGCGATCAAAATCAACAAAAGCAAAACGATCAGCATATTCCGCTTTCTCTTTTTTCTGCGCTGGCGTTCCCGCTTTCTCGCAGCAGCCCGACGGCGCGCCTCTTCATCCTGACGCTCGCCCGCATACCGTCCGTTTCCGGCAGAGCGGGTTCTTCCACTGTTGCTATAACTATTTTGTCCGGCTGTCCGGCTGCTTCTCTGACCTCCGGCATAACTGCTGCTTTGGCTGGCTCTCTGCCTGCCACTTCCGGAATATTGGTAAGAGGAATCGCCATCCCGACGCCGCATCGGCCGGCTGTCGATATCCGGATGTTCCCTTCTTGTCGCCATGATTTCCTCCCTGGATAATACGATGTGATACATTTCTGCATGTCGGCCTCAGGACTCCTCCATCCAGGCTTTCTTTATACCCTGGCTTTGTCCGACCCAAGGGCTCCTCCCACCTTCGGTGGGTCCCTCCTCAGGTCATATGCTGGGTCCCTCCTCAGGTCAAGGCTTAGGACATTATACAACCGAGACAACAAAAAATCAATGCTTTCCCTCTTACGATTTCCCTATTTTTGCCTTACAATTTTCTTATTCTTTCTTTTTTCGGATCTCCCGAATGCTCTTTTCCACCAGCGGGCGCGC
Organism: Hominifimenecus sp. rT4P-3; assembly: GCF_051055405.1. Taxonomy (GTDB): domain Bacteria; phylum Bacillota; class Clostridia; order Lachnospirales; family Lachnospiraceae; genus Pseudolachnospira. Next base: position 2,829,598 of record NZ_CP167068.1, read on the forward strand.
CAGCATAACCTGGCGGTTACAGCCGCAGCACTTGAGCCGGATATCCATGCCGGTCCGCAGCACTTCCCACTCATCGCTTCCACAAGGATGCTGTTTTTTTAAACGCAGGATGTCTCCCACTTGAATATCCACAACCAAACACCTCCCTGTTTTCTCTGCTTTTCTATATAATATCGGATTTTGCCTTACCCGAAACCTACTGCCTAACAGTCACAAAAAGTACCTATTAAAACCACTTACTTTCCGAAGTAGGAAGCAATTTCCTTCAGATGCTCGATCACCGGCAGATGCTGCGGGCATGCCTCTTCACAATTGCCGCAGCCGATGCAATCGCTTGCCTTTCCAAAGACCTCCGCCAACCGCTCATAATACTCATACTGGGGTTTCCAAGGCTTTGTCTCCGCCTCCTGCCGATCTGCATTGTAAAGAGAAAAATACTTTGGAATCGCAATTTTCTGCGGACATCCGTCGGTACAGTAGGAGCAGCCCGTACAAGGAATTACCACGCTCTGATTGATCTGCGCGGCAGCTTTTTGTACGATCTTCTGCTCTTCTTCATTTAATGGCATAAAATCTGACATGTATCCGACATTATCCAACAGTTGTTCCATATTGCTCATACCGCTGAGGACAATCTCAACATGCTCCAAGCTAGCCGCAAACCGAATGGCCCAGGAAGACACGGACATCTCCGGATGATACTCCCGGAACATCGCTTCCGTCTCCGCTGGCACATTGGCCAAGGTACCGCCTTTTACCGGTTCCATGACAAATACCGGCTTGCCGTGTTTTACCGCCACCTCATAGCACTTTCTTGCCTGGATTCCCTCGCTCTCCCAGTCCAGATAGTTGATCTGAAGCTGGACAACCTCTATCTCCGGATGCTCGGTCAATACCTGTTCCAGGAAGTCCGCGCTGTCATGGTAGGAAATGCCGATGTGCTTGGCCAGTCCTTTTTGCTTTTTCTCGATCAGCCAGGGGAAACAATCCAATTCTGTATAAACTCGGTAACGATCCCGTCCTACGTCGTGAAGCAAATAGTAATCGAAATATTCCACGCCGGTCTTTACCAACTGCTCATTGAAAATAGCGTCTCTGTCCTCTTTGGTTTTCAAGAAACCCGCATGGAGTTTGGTAGTCAGCTGATAGCTGTCTCTGGGATAACGATCTACCAAAAGTTCTTTCGCGGCATTTTCACTGCGAAATCCACAGTACATCCACGCCGTGTCAAAATAATTAAATCCGTTCTCCATAAAAACGTCCACCATCTTTTTGCTCTGTTCCATGTCGATGCTCGTCACATCATTCGCATCCAATAACGGCAGCCGCATCAGTCCAAATCCCAGTTTCTTTTTACTCATTTTACTCCCATGCCTCCTTATCGCTCTTTTATTTAAAAATAGCAAGGAACCAACGCGTCGATCGCCATCCCATTCTCCCGGACAAGACAGTCGTATGCCAAGATTTTTATGCCTGCCTGCGCTGCCTTTCGCACCGCCTCTGCGAAAGCAGGATGGGTTCTCTCATTGGGCTTCCACGCCAAAACTCCCTTTCTCTGAATCACAAACAAAAGATACGCTTGATATCCGGCCTCCTTGGCCCTGATCAAATGTTGAATATGTTTTACCCCGCGTTCTGTCGGTGCATCCGGAAAATAGGCTACGCCATCTTCCACCAAGGTAACCCCCTTCACTTCCACAAATGCTTTTTCTCCGTGAGCTCCCTCCAAATGAAAGTCAAAACGGGACTCCTCAAACCGCTGTTCCCGCTTCAAAAGGGTAATCGGAAATCCCAAAGGGCTTTCTGCCAGCCACTCGGCAGCAGCAGCATTGGGCGCCTGGGAGTCGATATTTATCCACTGGCCGGATTTCCAAACCGCGATCAGAGAATATCTTGTCTTCCTCTTTCCCGGCTCATGCTCCTCCAAAATAACCGGTGCTCCGGGAAGAAGCAGTTCCCCCAGACGCCCCGTATTTTTCACATGGCAGCATTCCTCTTGACCTTGGATATTTACTTGCGCTAAGAAACGGTTGGGACGAGAAAGAAAAATCCCCTCCACCGTGCGGACATATTGCATCTGATCTCCGAATCTGCTCATTTTTCTATGAAAAATGGCTGCTTACTCTTGTTTTTAGCCTTCGGGCCTTGATTTTTTATTATACCATTTTTCTCACATTTCTGATAGTGGAAATTGTAATTTTCCAATAGAATAAAACAAAAATCCGTTCCTAACGAACGGATTTTGTTAAACGTAGGATTTTAGTACATTTTAAGTAATCCAAGGCATATCTGTAATAGGACAATCGGGAAAATCCAGATTATAACTCTTCCACCGCCCGTGCCAGATTTTCCAAAGCTTCCTTCAGCGATACGCGCGGGCATGCGATATTGGCGCGCATATAGCCGGATCCACCCTCCCCAAACTCATAACCAGGATCAAACGCGATCTTTGCTTTTTGAATGCAAAACTGTTCCAGTTCCTGATCGTCCATCCCAAGAGCATGAAAATCCATCCAAACCAAATAGGTTCCTTCCGGCGGAATCACTGGGATTTGGGGCAAACGCTCTTTCATAAACGCCATCATAAAATCCAAATTTCCCTGAAGGTATTTTCTTAACTCCTTCAACCAAGGCTCCCCGTACCGGTAGGCAGCTTCCGTCGCCACCAATCCCAAAACATTGCCGGAACCTACGTTGTACCGATTTAAGATCGCCATAAATTGCGCTCTCAATTCCTGGTTTGGAATAATGATATTGGAAGTCTTCAATCCGGCCAAGTTAAAGGTTTTGCTGGCGGCGTTGCAAAGAATCAACCGATCCTCCACCTCCGGTCCCAAAGTTCCAAAACAGGTATGATGCGCGCCTTCAAATAACAAATCTGCATGAATCTCATCGGACACAATCAAAATCCCATGGGCAAGGCAGAGATCCGCCAGTTCCTGCAGTTCCTCCCTGGTCCATACGCGTCCAACCGGATTGTGGGGGCTGCAAAGGAATATCATCTTTACCGTATCGTCCAGCTGTGCCTTCAACCCATCCAAATCCATTTTATACCGTCCATCCACGAATTTTAACGGATTGTCCAGCATCGTACGCCCTCCGGTTCTTACCGCCCGTGCAAAAGGATAGTATACCGGACTTTGCACGATAATTTTATCCCCTGGCTCCGTAAAGGCATCCACCAAAAAGCTCAAAGCGCTGACGACCCCCGGACAATGGCAAATCCATTCCTTTTGAACTTTCCAGCCATGCTGACGCATCAACCATCCGGCAACCGCTTCCGTATAAGACTCCGGCATACCGGTATACCCAAAAATCCCATGATCCACCCGTGCTTTCACTGCTTCTACGATTTCCTCCGCTGTCTGGAAATCCATATCCGCAATCCACATGGGAGACACATCTTTGCTTCCGAACATTTCCTCACAGGCATCCCATTTCTTGCTATTAAACCCCAAACGATTTACTACTTGATCAAAATCTCTCATTTCTATCCTATTTCCCTCAATGATTCAAATTACGATACCGCTCTTTCATTTCCTCCGAACTCCAAAGAGATGCGTTCCGAATTCCCGCTTTCTCCGGATCAAAAACCGGATTTAATCCCGACTTTTTCTGACGCTCAAAGTCGTCAATTGCTTTTTTCACAATTCCAGAAAGCAGCAGCAGGCAAATCAGGTTGGTCCAGCACATAAATCCCGTGCCAATATCGTTCATCGCCCAGACCAGTCCGCCAGATTTCAAAGAACCGAACATCACCATTGCCAGGAAAACCACCTTTAAAGCCAAAAACAGCGGTTTTGCCTTTTCCTTCTTCTCATCGCTCATGAAAAACACGGCGTTGGTCTCACCGATATAATAAGCGGCCATCAAAGAGGTAAACGAGAAGAAAAATAAAGCAATTGCCACAAAAGCGCTTCCCAAATTGCCAAATACCGTACCAGCAGCCGCCTGTGCCCAAGATGCGCCCGCAGCTACACTGCCCATGCCGTTAAAAAGGACCTCGCCGGTCGCTTCACTGGTCACATTGTAGCATCCGGTCACCAAAACCATCAGCGCCGTAGCCGTGCAGACCAGAAGCGTGTCCACATATACGGATACGCCCTGGACCATGCCCTGTTTAATGGGATGGGAAACCTCAGCCGCAGCCGCAGACTGGGGCGCCGTACCCATACCGGCGCTGCAGGAATTTACGCCACGTTTTACACCCCAGACGATAGCCGAACCAACGATACCGCCAAAAATTGCATTCACACCAAAGGCACTGGAGAAAATCAGGCCAAATGTCGCGGGAACCTGTGTGATATTCGCTCCCAAAACGATTAAGACCATGACAATATAAGCCACAGACATAAAAGGAACCACATACTGGGATACTACCGCGATTCTTTTTACATTGCCAAAAATAATCAAAGCCATCAAAACAACGATGATCAGTCCGCCCACCCAGGTCGGAATCTGGAAGGCATTTTCCAGGGAAGTGGTGATAGCGTTTGCATGGACGCCAGGAATCAAAAGCAGGTTTCCAACTGCGCAGAAAATGGCAAACAAAACAGCCATCCATTTCTGCCCCAGGGCCTTCTCCATGTAAAAGGCAGGGCCTCCGCGATATTCACCCAATTTTTTCTCCTTGTAAATTTGGGCCAGCGTACACTCTGCCAGAGAGGTTCCCGCTCCAAAGAATGCCAGAATCCACATCCAAAATACAGCTCCGGGGCCTCCAACGGCAATCGCCGTCACCACACCGACGATATTTCCGGTGCCAATCCGCCCGGCCAGAGCCATGGAAAAGGCCTGAAACGGACTTACGCCTGCAGCGCTGGCGTTTTTCTCCGCCACCAGCTTAATGGATGTCTTAAAATAGCGAAGCCAGAAAAACCGCGTCCGCACTGCGAAAAAGACACCGACAAACAGGCACAGGACGATCATTGCATTTCCCCAAAGAAACCCGCTGACCGTTTTTACAAATGCTTCCATAGATTTTATCCTCCTGTCTCATTATGGATTTTGCTATTATTATGTAGCAATTCCTGTGCCAACTTTTTTCTTCTTAGAAGCACCGCCATTTTTCGTGGTTTTTGACCTTCCGTTCTCCACGCGTCATTTTTTCGGGAGGATGCGCCCCCATTTTTTCGATTATTGGGTTTTCAAATATCCCTTTAACAATTCTGCCATCTCCCATCCTTTCTCTGTCAAAGATGTTCCGCCGCGGCCACGGGAGGTTTCTAACAGTCCAAACCGTTCCAATTCCTGCAGGACGCCCCGCAGCTTTGCCTCCGTACAGCCCTGGCTTTTCAGGGCGGGTTCGTCCACCAGGCTTCTGCGCCCAGCCGCCTGCCCTTGCGCCGCCCGCAGGCGAATCTGCTCTAAAACCAAAAAAGAAAGGGCCGCCTCCTGTTTTGTGTGGAGGACAAAATCCAAAAAGGCCTCCGGCGGTCTCTCCTCCTGCTTCCCTGTTTCCTCTTCCTCCGGCTCAAACAGAGAATCCAAATCTTTCCTGCTGATTTCTTCCTGGTTCCAATTGGAAAAATACTCAACGCAGTTCCTCAGTTCTCGGATATTTCCCTCCCAGCGATAAGTCTGAAGAAAATCCATCGCTTCCGGTGTAAACCGATAGGAAACGCCTAACTGCCGCAAAAAGGTATCGATCAAAAGAGGAATGTCCTCCGGCCGTTCCCGCAAAGCAGGAAGCTTCAGCGGAATCACATTTAGACGATAATAGAGATCCCGCCGAAACGACCCTTCTTCCAGTTGCTGCTTTAAGTTCCGGTTTGTGGCCGCAATGATACGCACATCCACATCGATCACACACTCTCCGCCAATCCGCATGATTTCTTTTTCCTGCAGAACGCGCAAAAGTCTCGTCTGCAAGTGAATCGGCATCTCCCCGATTTCATCCAAAAATAAGGTTCCCGTGTTTGCCTGTTCAAATAAGCCGCGCTTCCCGCCCCGAACCGCGCCGGTAAATGCCCCTTCTTCATAGCCAAACAGCTCGCTTTCCAATAAAGATTCCGGCAAGGACGCGCAATTCAGCCCCACAAAAGGCCTGTTTTTTCGGGAAGACCCATTGTGGATCGACTGCGCCAACAGTTCTTTCCCTGTACCGCTTTCCCCACAGATCAAAATGGAAGACTCGCTTTTTGCATTTTTCTCCGCCAGATCCAACAGATTCTTCATCCGTTCCGACTGGGTGATAATGTCTGGAAACCAGTATTTTGCCGTATATCCCCGCCCTGGTACGCGATGTTTCACTTTCCCTTCCGGGACATACTCTGCCGTCATATAATTAAGAACGCCGTCCTGCTGGAAACGTTCCAGATACAGCTGAATCAGGACTTCACGCCCTTGGATTTGGTAGCGTTTTTTCTGGCCCGGCTTCATATTCATGACTGACTGACGGATTTCCTCTTTCGGAAACAGCCGGATGACGTCCTCCCCGACCATCTCTTCTCCCTGAATTCCGAAAATCTCCTTTGCAAGGGCGTTATACGTTTTAATCTTTCCCACGCCGTTAAAGGTAATCAGTCCGCGGCTTTCCACCTCGTCCTTTCCTCTATGCTCATCGATATATTGATAGGTAGAGCCATAATTGGCTGGAATAATCTCCCGGCAATATGCCTGAATGGCAGGGGATTGAAACAAGAACCCAAGATCCATCGTCACCAAAACATATACCACCGTAGCGATGTCGATCTGACGCTTTCCAACTTCAATGATCTTCTTGACATATACAGGAACACTCCACCGCTCTCCCGGTGAAATGGCCACTTCCGCTTTCTCCTTTACTTCCACATAAGGCGCATAAGGAATCAGCTCGATATCCCGAATTCCCAGATGGTAAAGCTGTTCTACACATTGCAGACTGAGGTTCATGTTAACATTCACCAATAAGGCTTTGGTGCCTTTCGGAAGCGCCTGAATGGCCTCGTAGCCCTTTCGTGAAAAAGTCAGATTTGCCCGCACGATCCTGGTATCCGGCAATACTTGCTTCCGGGCGATCTGGAACATATCATCGCTGGATACCAGTACCAAGTCCGCGTCGATCTCTGTATACACAGAACCGTCTTCCATACAGTATCCACAAATAGTAACATAGTCCTTTAAAGTACGGCGAAAGAGATCGCAATAATCCTTCAGCGCGGACTTGGAATATGCCACGATAGCCAAACGTTTCATGGAACCAACTCCTCTCTGACACTTTTTGCAATATTGCCAAACAGGCAGCTCAAGGCTGCCTGTCCGATAGTTCTATCATACTCATATTCTATTCCAACTGCAAGAGCAAAGTTGCGCTTTCTTCTGCCTCTTGGCAGTATCCCTTGTCTCCCCCGATCAGGCTTCCCCGGACTTTCTGCTAAAATAAATCCGTCCGTCAGCCGCATCATATTCGAACCGCGTTCCATAACAATCGCTTCTGCGATTCATATCCTCCGCAAGATGCTCCGCCACAGCCGGTTCTGCAACCATGGGAAGCCCTCTTTTGATGGGATTCTCCCGCTGCATGTCAATATCAATGGGAACCAGACTATATTTCGCCTTTCCGCTCTCATCGTCAATATCTACGACCACCACGAAATGCTCGGAGAAACGACGCTCTGCATAAAAGCCCTTCCAGGTACCGTCCTCATACCTTGCCCGGAACCCGTGCAGATCGGACGGATACGCATCCGCCGGAAGATGATAGGTATGATACATCTCTGGGGAAACCATGGAATTTCCGGCTTCAAATTCCATGACCGTACTTCCCAAATCATAGAAAATCGGTTTTCCTTTATAGATTTCTACCCCCCTGGGATAATGGGCACCATGGCTGACAAATACGCTGGCGCCGGCGTCAATCGCCTTATGGGCAAAATCCTCCAAAAACTCCGGGGAATAATCCGAATACCAGTTTTCATTTTTCCCTTCATGGGAATGGACACTGGCAACCACATAGTCGGAACGGCGGGAAGCATCCCGGATACTGCGAAGAAGCGCGTCTTCATCCTCCTTATTCGTATAATTCCGAACCTCCGGCTTTTCTCCCTTTTCCACAAAAAGGAAATGCTCCATGGCCGATCCCAGCTTAAAGCTATTCTCCCCCTGCGGCTCCCAGGTCTCCACCCGACCGGTTTCATCCATGCTTTCTCTAGTTCCCCAGGCTTTATCGATTGCCTTCAGCTGCTCAAATTGCTCTTCGGTCACATAGTATGTATGCCCCCAGCGCAGCGGTGCAAGCCCCGGACGAGCCACGGTATCCGCACTGGCATCCGCGCCCAGGGCGCGATCGGACCAGGTAGAAGACGCCGCCACTACGCCCACACGTCCCTTTGCCGTATCCAGAAATTTTGCCTTCCGGGCATCCGACAGATTGCGGCCGATGCCGCAGGCCTGTAAGTCTCTTGCTTCCGCCTCCTCGATGGTATCCAGGCACCCTCGCCAGCCATAGTCCACCGTATGATTATTGGCGAAATTCACCAGTTTAATGTTCAGATCTACAAACTCATTCAACGTAACCGGATGAACCGACGTCAGGTACATGGTAAATCCCGGCGGCGTATCCTGATGGGGCGTGCTGAATTCCGCATTGGCAAACACCGCATCGGCGCTTTTAAAAATTTCCACCAGTTTCGGATCGATTCGATTCACCAGATTTCTGCTGGAAAACAAAAAATCCCCGCAAAGTACAACTCGCATAAATATTCCTCTCTTTCTGCCTGTTCATTTCGTCTCTATTTATAATCAGCAAATTTCATGCCAATGATGTTTTCCGTGTCTTTTCCCCGATTTTCTATAATTTCCCCCAGCAATATGGGGCATTTTTTATCCCGTTTTTCTTTTTATCACCCATTTTTCTGTTTTGAAGAAAAACCGAACCTTCTCGCCCTCCTTCTTTGATCTATATTTTAATGGTTTTGTCCTTTTTTTCTATCCACTATTCGTACATCTCCCTTGAAATATCTCCACGTCTTTTTGCTTTTTTTCCCTTTATTTTCGTCCCATTCTCCCGTAAAATCGGAATTATCCTGCGCTTTCTTCCGAAATATATTGATATAGGAGCTTTATCAAAACGGCAAACTGCCGTTCCATAAACCGCTTGTCTATGGAACGGCAGCCATCATTTTTTACATTACCATAGAAGCAATCGGGTACCCTACCCCTAACAGTACCAAAACTCCCAAAAGTCCCAATAGCGCGCCGTATTTTACAAAAGAGGACATGGACGCCCAGCCGGTTCCGGCGGCAATGCCGATATTGGCATGTCCCGGAGGCGTAGCGAAAGCAAAGCTGCCCATGGCGCAGATAACGCCTACCAACGCCGGCGTATTCAGAGCTCCTGAAGACGCCATGGCAATGGGTATTGCGATGGTAGAACAGATCGTGATCGTTACAATATTGGAGCTGAGATTCGTCTGAATCATCGCCCAAAGAAGGAAAAACGCGATAATCAGTACCGGAGCCAGACCGCTGGCCACCGGCGACAGCTTCTCCGTCAAAAATGCGCTTAAGCCTACTTCTTCATTGGTTAACGCTGATCCTAAAACATTGGTAGCCGTACACATGATCACACTGCCCCAAGGCACGCCTTTTTGCATTCCTTCATTAAAGTTCAACAGCGGTTTTCCCTTGTAAGTAAAAATTGCCAGAAGGGAAGCTCCAAGCATCGGCGGGAAGGCTGTTCCTAAGTCGGAGATAGCAGAGGCAGCCGCGGGTGCAATGGATTTTAAAATGTCTGGCGCTAACCACAAAAATACAACCAGGCAGGTAACGGCAATCGAGATCTTCTCACCCATTTCCACCGGAGGCAAAGCCTTCTTTAACTCGGAGGCGTCTACCCCCTCAATTTCCTTTAAGTCAGCCCGATATACCAGTTTAAACATCAACAACATCACCAGGAACATCACGATGCCACAAGGAATACCAAAAGCCATGTAATTGGCATAGCTGATTGCCTGTCCCGTCATGGATTCATAAACACTCATGCCCGCCAGAGGAAATACATGGGAAATCGGGGTGATGCCCGCTCCGATGGATGCACTGAATACCAGCCCCATCATCATCATCTGACCGATACGGCTTCCTTTTTCCTGCTTCAGCACCCGATTAATTTCTTCTACGATAGGAAGAAATACGATGAACAGCACCGAAGGGGACATAAACGCTCCCAGGAAAATCACGGAAGCAAAAAACATTGCCACAAAATACCAAGGACCCTTTTTTGCAATGGGCGTTGTGATGAAGAAAATCGCGCACCGCTTTAAAAATGGCGTCTTCGACAACGCATAGGTAACAAGAAACGTACAAATCAAAAACGGAATAATCCAGTTTCCGTAGCTTCCAGCTAAAACGCCTTTGGCCGTATTAAACCCGGAAACCATCAAGGCCGCCACGATAACGACGCTGGGCCAACCGACATCCACTGCCAGCCAGAAAATAATCGCCCCGAGCAGGATACCGACTACCTCCATACCATAAGCGTTCATTCCGGCAGGCGGCGGTAGAAAACGAAAACCGATGATACAGGCCAATGCCGCTAAAATTGAAATCAATCTTTTATTCATATTGCATGCTCCTTTCTCTATGGTACTTTCCACAACTTCTACACGCCTTACCAATATGACTTTATCCTTTACAGGATTGCCTTTTGGCGAAGCAATTCTCTCCGAATCGCCATCAAATTCTCTTCTTTCTCAGCGCCCAAAGCAGCGGCTACGCCTGCACCATGACCGGTAGCGAAGCCGCATCCCATCACCCGCACAGCGCCGTAAGCAACAGAATCGCAGGAAATCGTTCGACCGCCGCACCACAAATTCCGGCAGTTTTTCGGTCTCAGAGCATCCAGCGGAATGGAAAAAGAAAAGTGGTCGGGAAGCTTCTGGTAAGAGTCCAGCTTGTCGATACTTTTATGAATTTCCGGCGACCAGCCGCATCTGGCAATCCCGTCAAAAATTTGTTTTTTCCCAAAAACCTCCGCTGGGGTCATGACATATTTTCCTACAATCCGTCGCCCTTCCCGAATCCCGATTTTGGGCCCAGTCTGAATCAACACAGCCTTCTCCAGTCCAGGAAGAAAACGCCGGAATGCCTCTACATAGGCACGTGCTTGTTTTCTGGCATTGATCTCAGCCTTTGTCAACTCTTCACAGCTTAAATCCCGGTGGCTATGGCTGGGAATAAAAAAGGTCATGATGTCTTCCCCTTGACGCCAAGCCATCCCTCCGGCATCACGTACCAAAAACGGAATCCCAGCATCGCGGCCCTTACGGATCGCCTCCTTGATTGACGCCAAATCAATCTCGGCATCCGGCGCCACATGCGCTACCCGAAAAGCCATCGTTGCCAACTGCAGAGCGCCCTTTTCATCGCCGCGCACAGTATCGCAGCCAGCTAAAAACGCTACATTAGCCTCTCCCGTCGCATCGACAAAACTATCCGCCTGGATTTCCAGCGTTCCCTCGTCGTCCATACAGAGGATGCCGCTGATCTGTTCTCCCTGGCGGTATACACGAGCCAACTGGCAATGAAGCAGTACATCCACGGAGGAATTTTCCATCATCAAATCCAGGCCATACTTGACAGCTTCCGGATGAATCGGAATAATATGATTCCCGGTCAGCGACTTCACCGGCGAGATATCTTCCCCCAGTTTCTTTAGCAGCTCCAAAAGCTCTACACCGACGCCTCCTACCACCAGGTTCGGCTTCTCCCCTCTGGTATAAAAACCACAGTAGGATAAAATATTCGCGTGAGTGGCTTCTCCCCCTAGATAGGGGTTTCTCTCGATCAGAAGCGTTTTCGCCCCAGCTCTGGCTGCCCCCAAAGCGGCTGCCACGCCGGCGGAGCCTCCGCCTGCCACCACTACGTCATACCGATAGGTACGATTCATCTCCGTCTCCTTTCTTTTATTTGTTACCTACACTATAACGAAACTCTTGACAAAAGAAAAATAGTCTTTTATAGTTTTTTCTATAAGCAATGATTATATCTAAAAATAATAGTGATAGGCACCTACAGAAAGGAATCCGAATCCCATCTATCTTTCTTATGGAAAAATCATTAAAGGAGGAATCATGCAGATTCATCATCTAAAATATATGGTAAAAATCAGTCAGCTGGGAAGTTTCTCCGCAGCGGCGCAGGCTCTCTATGTCTCTCAACCGGCCTTGTCCCAGCAGATTCGTGAGCTAGAGAAGGAGCTGGGAGTAAAACTGTTTATCCGGCAACGCCACGGAGTCATGCTGACTACTGCCGGTAAGGAATTTGTAGAAATTGCCGATTCCATTTTGAGGGGCTGGAACCGCCTGCACACAACAATGGAACGCCACCGTTTTGTAGACAAAGGCCATTTGACCATCGGTGTCCTCTGGATCTGGGGATATCTTGGAATTAACTCCTATATCAATGATTTTCAGAAGCTATATCCGAATCTGGAATTGCAGCTGGTGCCGGACGGCAGCGTGCCGCTGTTAGAAAAGTTAAAGAGGGAGGAACTAGACTGTTGTATTATCATTGCGGAGGAAAGGTTACTGCAGGATGCAGCCCTGTCCTATCACCGGATGATTACTGATCAAATTATGGTTATCATGCACTCCGGCCACCCCCTCAGTTATCAAAGCAGTATTTCCTGGAAGGATCTCAAAGATATTCCGATTATCCTTCCAGGAAAAGATTCCGCCTCCTACCAAATGGTTATGGAACATTTTATCGCTGAACACATTGTTCCCCGCACAGTCTGTGAATCTACCCAGTCGGCGGTAACCGTTCAGCTGGTATCCGACGGCATCGGAGCTGGATTTTGCTCCAAGGCCATGGCCGATACCTTCCAGGACAGCCGATTCGTCGCGCTGCCGCTCCATCCGCCGGTTTTCCGGGAGATCTATTACGTTACCCGCAAAAAATTTCTGGGCCAGTCCGCTGTTTCCGAATTTACCAAATATATGGAGCACTATCCGGCTTGATAAAAAATTTGCAGTAAAACAAACCGCCCAGTTCCCGTACAATACAACCTGTTACGAGAAATGCCCGTTATCGGCTATATGGCTGATAACGGGCATTTTGTAACCTTGAGATACACGAAATGGATAGTCGTCTGCACTACTCTTGATGTTCTTCCATACTAGCAACAAGAAGATCAAAATCGCTCTGATATGTTCTGTCCTGCAAAACACGGAATTTTTCAAATTCGTTTTCTGCAAATGCTTTGGCAATCGCTGCGGTCACTTTGCCCCTGTTTTGCAAAATATCTTCTTCATTGAACTGGAGGAACGCATCCAAACGGCTGACCCAATCCTGCATATACATAATATTTCCACGTCGTGCCTGTCTCTCGGCATAGTCCAGATACATCGTCACGATCTCGTTCAGATTGGTCATTTCTGCTTCGTTTAAGTAGTTTTTTGCAATCGAAACATCCGACTTGCGGATGCGGCCTTGCGGAGCATTTTTCCAAGTGGTTAAGCCCATATTGGGTTTTGTGCCGTCGGCTCGTCCGTAAACAATTTCAGCCGCCGTATGGTGGGTAACAGCGTAGTGGAGTTTGTTCTGCACAGTTGCAAAAAACTCTTTCGTAATGGGGCTATTTACATCATAGTCAGCGCTGCATTGAGAGTAAATGTCTGTAATCTTCTGATAAAAACGGCGTTCACTGGAGCGAATGTCACGAATACGCTCCAACTGTTCCTCAAAATAGTCTTTTCCAAAAAAGTTTTCCGGATCCCGTAGCCGTTCATCATCCATCACATAACCCTTGATAATGAACTCTTTTAATACACGGTTTGCCCAAATTCGGAACATAGTGGCTTTTCTGGAATTCACACGGTATCCGACGGCGATAATGGCATCCAGATTATAGTAGTTTGTATTATATCGCTTGCCATCTGCCGCAGTTGTTTCCATTTTGGAAACAACTGATTCTTCAAGAAGTTCACCCGATTCAAAAATATTTTTCAGATGTTTTGAAATGGCCGCTTTCTGGACTTCAAACAATTCCGCCATTTTTGCCTGTGTCAGCCAAAGATTTTCCTGATATAAAAGAATCTCAACCCGAACATCGCCATTATCCGTTTTATAAAACAAGATTTCCCTTGTTTCGTAGGGAGTAGGTCCATATTTTTCGTTCATATTCTTCTTCCTTCCCTTCATTCCTTTTTGGATCTATTCATTATCTACACAGACTGCTTCACAAATCCAAATATATCGTAATATTTTTCTACTCTTTTTTCCCTTTCATTATACTTATAATATCTACCGGCAATAATATTTTTGCATACATTTTTTCGCTACCTTCTGTCTTTGCGATCGCATCAACAAAAAATATTATACCGCCATTTTTTAAATATCTCGTTTCTACCGAGTATCCTATACTATCTGCCTCTGGTAAAATATCATATTCTTTTCCCTTCACTTGAACAGGAATAAGAAATTCATTTCCAGTTGCAGTTGGCTTTTTGCCTTTATAGTATATAATATTTCCGTCCCATGAAACAGTTTTGTCATTCATATGAATATCTGATTCTTCCAGATATTCAGATCTAGCACACATTCTTTGCAATTTGGTTATAGATAATGTCTCTTGACTACTCATTTATCTTAACTCCCGTATATCTTCTAATTTTCCAATAATATTATACCATATGCCAAATTACATTACTAGGTATTTTATTCTTTGAATTTTCGCAGTTTTATCCACATGAATGCCGATTGGCAATACCCATTATCCACAACTTTCAAGAAACAAAAAAATCCCCCTTGTTAGACCTTCGTCTAACCCAAGGAGGATTTTTTCTAAAACCGCTGGCTATATTGGAAACATTTAATAAGGAACGCCGAACAAATCCAGAATTCCCAGACTAATCTGAGGAATGTAGCCACAGATAAACAAACAGATAAACAGCGCCACAATCAGCGGCCAAGCGATCTTCACCAGCTTATTCATACTAAGCCCCGTCATGGTCATCGCCACAAACAAATTGGAGGCAACCGGAGGCGTAACAAAAGCAATGCAAAGGGCCAAGGTCATAATCACGCCGAAATGAACCGGGTTAATGCCCACCGACTGGGCAATCGCCAGTAAAATCGGAGAGAGAATAATCGTGCAAGGCGTGGTCTGAATGAACATACCGGCAATCGCCAGAATGATAAAGATGAAAAGCAGCACAATATAAGGATTCGTAGAAATTCCCAAAAAGAAGCTGCTGATCGCCTTTTGCACGCCCAAGTAGGAGAACACACTGCCCAGAGCGGCCGCCGGCGCGAACGTAAACATCATGCCGCCGATAAAGGCCACGTTATCTTTAAAGAGGGCAATCACGGCTTTCAATGAGATCTCCCGATAAACAAATAATCCCACAAAAATTCCGTATACCACGGAAACCACCGCGGCTTCCGTGGCCGTAAAGATACCGCTGTAGATACCTCCGAGAATGATGACTGGCATTAAAAGAGCCGCTTTCGCCTGCCAAATCGCCTTCAACAGATTTTTGACATGAAACTTTTCACCGGAGCCTTTTAAGCCGTGCTTTTTCGCATAGAAGTAATTAAAGATCATCAATACACCGCCCACGACCAATGCAGGCCCGATTCCCGCCATGAATAATGCGCTGATCGAGACATTATTGGTGACGCCGTAGATGACCATCGGATAGCTGGGAGGCACCACAACGCCCAAACTTCCCGCCACAGCCACCAGACCGGTCGCATACGCCTTATCATACCCATTGATAATCATACTAGGAATCATAATTGCGCCGATAGCAGCCACCGTCGCCGGAGCCGAACCAGAAATTGCCCCAAAGAACATGCAGGCCACGATGGTAACGATTCCCAAACCGCCGGTTACATTGCCGATCATGGCATTGGCCACGGAGACAATCCGTTTTGAAATCCCGCCGGTATCCATGATTCCGCCTGCCAAGACGAAGAACGGCAGAGCCAGCATTGTGAAAGACGCTACGCCGGAATACATGGATTGGGCGATAAACGCGCTGGTTGTCACCGGTTCTACAAGCAATAACGCATACATGGAAAGAGCCAGGCTCACGCCGATTGGAACACCGATTGCCAGCGTAACTGCCATTACGATAAATAATACGGCTACTCCCATTATTTTTCACTCTCCTTTCGATTCAGCGTCTGTCCCCGACGTAATTCTTCCGCCTTTGCTTCCAGAGCCTCGATATCAATCGTCGGCTTAGAGCTGCCAAGCTCTTTTTCACTTTCTTTCGTCAGTTTGACGGTATCCTGGATCAGGCGGATACAAGTCAAAGCCAGACAAAACGGGACAATGCTATAGATCACGGCCTTCGGCAGGCGCAGCAGAGAAGTTTTTGTCCCGCTGCCCGCCAGGTTCACGATCAACTGACTAAAAGGAAAGATGACAAAAGCGCAGAATCCAAAAGTAATCACATTATCTAAAATCAGCAATACCCGTTTCACTCGAAAAGGAACCGCGTTGATCAGAGCGTCAATTTTTAAATGCTTCCGGTTTGTAACCGCCCCGGCGACGCCTAGATAAATCAACCAGACAAACATGATGACAGCCAGCTCTTCCGCCCAGGTAATTGCGCTGTTAAAGACATAACGGGAAATCACCTGAATGGTCAGTAGTACCGTCAAAACCAAAAAAACCACTGTTCCCAGATATATTTCAAACTCATTCAAAAATTTCTTGATACTGAATTTCTCTTTCATCCGTTTACCTCATCGTAAAAATATACCTTCCGTTGACAAGAGCATGCTCTGTCCTGACCGTGTATGCTCTTGTCAACGGAAGGTAGGCTTTTCGAAGGTAAGCCGGTGGCCCTTCTCTATCCACCGGCTCCTTCGTGAGTATTTTACCGCCCGAAACATTTTCCAAAGAGCTATTTTAAAGACTCCGCAATTTCATTAGCAGCGTTTACATAACGGTTAAAGGCTTCACTGCCCATATCCTGCTCGATCTGTCCCCAGGACGTTTTCGCTACTTCCTGGAATTTCTCCAGCTCTTCCACCGTAGGATCATAGATTTCCATTTTCTGACTCAGTTCCGAAAGAATCTCTGTTTCTTTTGCCGCCAGCTGAGAACGGCAGGTATCCTCGGCAACTTTTCCCATATCCATTACCATCTGCTGCTGTTCCGG
Source organism: Hominifimenecus sp. rT4P-3 (assembly GCF_051055405.1). Lineage (GTDB taxonomy): Bacteria > Bacillota > Clostridia > Lachnospirales > Lachnospiraceae > Pseudolachnospira. The sequence goes on from NZ_CP167068.1 coordinate 2,846,694, forward strand.
GGTCAGACGATCCAACGCAGCACGAGAGATGGCCAGGACCGTAAAGGTGTAATTATGTCTGGTCAAAGTCATATATTTCTGTACTTCGTAAAATTTGGAAGTATAAGTGTTGATGATCGGATTTTCCTGGGCATCCACCAGGCCCTGCTGCAGCGCGCTGTACAGCTCGGAAAAGCTGGTCTGCTGAGTGGAAGCGCCTAGAGCTTCCATCGCCGCGATCTGGTATCTGTCATTCAAGGTACGAATCTTTAATCCCTTCATATCATCCGGGGTTTTGATGGGTCCCCGGTTGTTGGTTACATTTCGGAATCCTACGTCTAAGAACGCCAGAACTACCATGCCGGTATCCGCTTCCACTTTGGCCTTGATTTCATCGCCGATTTCTCCATCAATAAATTGATAGAGCTGTTCGGAGCTGGTAAACAGGTAAGGAATCGACAGCGGTGCAAAAGCATCCGTATAATCGCCCCAGCTGCCAAAGGACAACGCGATCATGTCAAACGCGCCGTTTTGAGCGCCTCCGATCAGCTCATCCGCGCTGCTTCCCAGCACGCCGTCCAGATACATGTCCAGATAGAGCGTTCCACCGCTCTTCTCCCGAAGGCCGTCGTCCATTGCCTGAACACCCATGCCGTTGGGAACCGTGGTCAGCTCCAACTGCTTCATTGTTGTGGAAAGCTTTAACCCAATGGCGCCATCCGCCAAAGCATTGGTTTCGCCTGCCGCTTCCGTACTTTCTCCCGCTGCAGCCGTCGTATCTGCCGCAGCCCCAGTTGTCGCGCCAGCAGCTGCCGTCGTATCCGCCGCAGCCGTCGTGGTATCCGTCCCGCCTCCCAGGCACCCGGTGCAGACTGTTGCCAACATGGTCAACGCCAGAGCCATTGATACTATTTTTTTCATTTTTCTCCCTCCTATGTTTCTTTATTCTACGACAGCAAATGTATCCGCCTGTTTATATGCCTGCTCGCTGATTTCATTTCCTAAGCCGGGGGCATTCGGGACGGCCAGATAGCCGTTTACAGGTTGCTCATCTACTGTGGTAAGTCCCATATTATAGGTGATACGATTCACAATATGGTGCTCATGAATCACAAAGTTTGGAATGACTGATTCTAGATGAATCGCTGCTGTTGTGGACAGCGGGCTAGCGCAGATATGCGCTTGTACCGCCACATCATAAGCGTGAGCCATATCGCAGATTTTCTTTACTTCCGTAAAACCGCCGCAGTTTCCAAGATCCGGTTGAATCACTTGCAGGGAACGATCTTCAAAGTACGGCACAAACTGCCATCTGCCGTAGACCCGTTCTCCGCTGGCTAAAGGAATATTTACTTGATCAGCAATATACTTGGTCATATACGGTGTCGGCGTATCCGGTTCTTCAAAAAACATTACATCGTACTTTTCCAGAATCTTTGCGTATCGGATTGCGCCGGGAGCATCCATACGGGAATGGGCTTCGGCAATGATGTCCACCTCCGGTCCAACCGCTTCCCGAACCGCAGCCAACCGGTCTTCCATCATATGTAAATCCTTTGGCAAGACAAAACATCTTCGGTCTTCCGTATCAAAAGCCCCTCTGTCCGGTTTTTTCTCAAAGAAATCAAATTTCACCGCATCGTAGCCTTCCGCCACAGCCTTTCTCGCCGCGTCGGCAAAATCTTCCGGCGTATACTGAAATACATAATCCTCTTTGTTATTTTCCCAGCCGTTCTGCAGCTGACTGGCGTAAGAGCGAAGCTTGTCTCTGCGCGCCCCGCCCAGCAGAGCATGAACCGGCACGTTAAAATATTTTCCTTTGATATCCCAAAGAGCCATATCAATTGCACCGATCGCTGCAAAAATTACCGGGCCTCCATTTTGTCCCCAAAAAGTAGTTTTATACAGCTTATCCCAGATTACCTCGTTTTTCAAAGGGTCCATACCGATAACCAGACTGGCAAATTCCTTTACTGCCGCAAATCCTGCGTCCGCCGCACGTCCATAAGCCAACGCGGCTTCTCCGTCTCCGTAAATCCCTTCGTCCGTATAGATCCGGCAATATACCGGACGCCAGGTAGGACGCGCCGTTTTCACCTTTAAGACTTCAATTTTTGTGATTTTCATATCTGCTACCCTCTTGCTGTTTTGGGCTTTATCATTTCATTTCGGCCCGTTGTTTTTATAAGCAAAATTATAATTTAGAGGCCTCTGATTTTCCATCCTCTATCCTTACTTGTTCCCCAAATTATCTTCATATTCGTCTCGAAAAGAAGTCACGTTTTTCAACAAAAAAATCATTTTTCTTTTGGATTCCATATGAACTATCTTGCGATTCTAGAGGAATTATGTTAAGATGAGGGCACCCAAATGCTGTTTCCGTTTTTGACTTTTGTTGATTTTAGAAAGGAGTTTTTATGTTTTTTCAGGACTACTTTGACAGCTGTCTTCCTAAGATCGAACGGATACATCTGGACTACAATCTGACCGATCAGGCTTATACGTTTCATCTTCATAAAGATGTCACGGAACTGGTATATGTTGCTTCCGGAAGCGGAATCTACATGATCAATCATCAACATTTTTCCGTGGAAAAAGGAGATATCCTTGTCATCGAAAGCGGTTTTATCCATTCAGGTTCTTCCAGCCCCCACAACCCAATGAAAACTCTGGCTTTAGTGGTATCTGATATCCACTGGAAGGATAAAGAAGCATCAAATAATATTATTTTCCCCACTTCTTATCCATTGATCAAAGAAGGACCTCATACGCCATATCTTTGCAGTACGATGATGGAGCTCTGGCGGATGTACCAAGAACCACAGCCGGATACAGAACTCGGACGCATGATTCTATCCCCTTTGTTAGTCCTTCTGAGAAAACATTACAAAGATACGAAACCCTATTGGAAAGTCCGGGAAAATCCCCTAGCCTGCGATATTTTATCCTATATTTACAATCACTATGCAGAAGACATCTCTCTGGAGACATTGTCCCAGCGCTTTTATATGAGCGCCGGACACATCAGTCATCTGCTTCAAAAAGAATTTCAGATTTCCCCGATTAACTATTTAATCGACGTGCGGTTTAGCAAGTCAAAAGCGTTGTTGATCAACACCGATCTTTCTATTGCAGAAATCGCATACACCGTAGGATATAACAATCCAGCCCATTTTACCAAACTCTTTATCAAACGAATCGGTTACTCGCCGAACGATTATCGCATGCTGCACAAAAACATTCCGGCAGACTTGTAAAGAAAAAGAATTTTATTCAGGGGCTTTTGAGGCCGGAATCCCCGGAATAACAAAATTGGGTGTGAACGCCGAACCCGGCAGATCACACCCAACTTTTTATTTGAGATTTTTACATCTCCGTAAAATTTTTATTTCTCCGCAGCTTTTCTCTTTTTCAAGATCACAACTGCTAAAGCGGCTGCAGCTACTACCAGCACCGCAATGAAAGGAACGAGATTCGTATCGTCGCCCGTCTTCGGACCAGCTCCCGTACCTCCAATCTTGTCAATCTTGCCATCTCCATCTGCATCGATGTTCACATCTGGCTTGCCATCTCCATCCGTGTCGATGTTCAGATCCGGTTTGCCGTCTCCATCGATATCAATGTTGATATCCGGCTTTCCATCTCCATTCGTATCGATGTTGATATCCGGCTTTCCATCCTTATCCGTATCGATGTTGATATCCGGCTTTCCATCTCCATTCGTATCAATGTTGATATCCGGCTTTCCATCTCCATTCGTATCGATGTTCACATCCGGTTTTCCGTCGTCATCCGTATCGATGTTCACATCCGGTTTTCCGTCGTCATCCGTATCGATATTCACATCCGGTTTTCCGTCGTCGTCCGTATCGATGTTGATATCCGGTTTTCCGTCGTCATCCGTATCGATGTTGATATCCGGTTTTCCGTCGTCATCCGTATCGATGTTTACATCCGGTTTTCCGTCGTCATCCGTATCGATGTTGATATCCGGTTTTCCGTCGTCATCCGTATCGATATTGATATCCGGTTTGCCATCGTCATCTGTATCGACGTTCACATCCGGCTTTCCATCGTCGTCCGTATCGATATTGATATCCGGTTCGCCGTCATCATCCGTATCGACGTTGATATCCGGTTCGCCGTCTCCATCCGTATCGATGTCCACATCCGGCTTTCCATCGTCGTCCGTATCGATGTTGATATCCGGTTCGCCGTCTCCGTCTTTATCCACATTCACAGGCGGTACATCCGGCTTACCAATCGTTACAACAACGGTCTGATCCTCGCTGATCTGGCTCAAAACTACTTTGCCATCCTCGATCAGATCATTTCTCAAAACGCCATTGACAAATACGTATTTTACTTCCGTACCCTCATCAATGGACCATGCCACTTCTCTGTCAGCGCCATCGGAAACCTGGCCGCCGCCCGTGATGCTGCCGCCGTCGCCTTTGATGATAGCGGTAACCTGATGAACCACTTCACGGAACGTAGGAGGCGTTACCACATCATTGTCTTTCAGAGGTTTCTGCTTCAGAACAATCACGACATTCTGATCTTCCGTGATATTCTCCAGCGTAAAGGTATCCACGTCATCTCTCTGAACGCCGTTCACCGTAACGGATTCTACTTCGTAATTGGAGTCTGTAATCGTCCATTTTACTTCCGTCTCGCCGCCGTCGTCTACGAGAGCAGGTCCAACCTCAATATTACCCGGACCACCCTGAATCGTTACATTTACCTGATGCAGTACTTCATCTGCCGGAGCCGGAGTCTTCTCTCCATCCTCATTGTTCTGCGTAAAGTAAACCTTGATCACATGCTCTTCTACGATTTCCTTTAAATCCTGAATCGAAGGCACTGGTTCCGGATCCGCAAGGGGTGCAGGTTCTCCTTCATCTAAGCTCAGCGCGCTCAGCACAGCCGCGCTGCCAACTGTTTCAGCCTGAAGCGAATGATTCTCCAGTGCTGTCTCCTCTTCTCTCGGAAGCGTACTCACTTCTTCGGACGAAGGAGAAATCTCTCCGCTTGTTTCCTGAGAAGATTCTGCAGGTACATCAGCCGCTAGAGTTTCATTCTCCACAGACTCGGCTTCCGTCGGCTGCGTTTCTTCACTCTGGCCAGGTGTTTCTTCCGGCTGAGCTCCTTGGTTCAAATCCTGCGGTTCGTTTTGCTGAGGCTCAGTAGGCGTCGGAGCCGGAAGTTCCGCAATCGTTTCCGGCGGAACGTAGTTATACACTTCGTTGCCATCTACGATAATCTTAACCGTTGACCAGCCGCTCGCAGGCTCAGCTTTAATGTTCTTGTAATTTGCCATATGGAAAACTGTTTTGGAAGGAGAAACCGTACCTTCGCCGTACTTCAAAATGGTTACTCTATGAAGAACCGGCCTTAGATGCACTTCCACTTCCGTATCTTTCTGGATGTCAGTGAGATCCAGCTTTCCATCCTCGGTTGGTGTCACGGTTTCGCCGTCTACCACAACCTTTTCCACTTCATAATAAGTGTAATTCGGAGAATCCGGGTCGCTGTCAGGAACAACAACATCCCAGTCTACCTTATAATCCTCACCCTGACTGATTACGGCGCCGCCTGTGATTTCACCAGGACCGCCAACCAGCTTGGTCGTCAACTGAATGTACTTCTCATCGTTGAAATCCGGAGGAGCAATCTCTCCCGTAGTATCATCGGGTTTTGCCAGGTAAATATCCACTACGTGGTTGGTCTGAACGTTAGTCAAAGGCTTTTTGGAGTAGTTCATCTTCTCCAGCTGTTTGTCTGTCAGGTTCAGTTCCTCTCCATCCAGCATCACCTTGTAAATCTTATACTCGCTTTTCGTCGTATCCCAGGATACCGTTGCCTTCTCTCCAGCGTCTACTACCAAGCTCTTGCTGATTTCCACGTCATCGCCGCTATAGCCATAACGGTTTACCGTGACAGTGTACTTTCCTTCGGTAGTACTGCCGCCGATCGTAGGCAGCGCCTCGACGGTAACAACAACCGAATGATCCGCCTGGATTCCGGTAAATTGAACCGTGCTGTCGGAGGTATTGTAAACAACGCCGTCCACTTCTACCTTCACGACTTTATACTTGGCATCCTTGAGCTCCCACTGAACCGAGAAATCCTCACCGGCTTTCACGCTTGTGGTAGGTGTAATGGAATACTTAGTGTTATCCGTGCATCCTACTACCGAAGTTCTGACTTCATAATACTTCTCAACCGGATCACCGCCAGGGGTTGGCTTCGGGTTCGGTTTCGGCTGCTCAGCTTCCTTTGTAAACTCCACATAAACGCTGTGGTTCTCATGGAAGCCGCCGTCTATCTCAAAAGTATAGCCGTTAGCTTTTATCAGATCGTCGCGTATCGTGCCATCGATAACGACCTTGGTAACATAGCTGCCCTCAGCCGCTGCCCATGAAACAGAGGTGTTCTGGCCCTCTTTTATACCGGTAGCGCCGGTAACGGTACCATCACCCTTCTTGGCAGCACTTACATCAAAGTATCTGTCATAATACAGTTTGAGAACAAGCGCAGGGCTGCCTGTAATCGTTCCCTCAAGAACATTTCCCGAGTTTTCCGCATCAAACCAATAGGTAGCGGAACCGACCGTGATCTCAGCAAGCTTGTCCGCATCGGATACGGTAGCCTTCGCCTCTGTTGTACCCGTATAAGTCTTGTTGAGCGTATTGTCATTTACCCTTGTGTAAATGTAGTCGCCGTTTGCGTCCACATTGCCGGAGTTGATGTAATAGTCAACAGAATATTTTGTGTCATGGTTAGGCGTCCACTTGGCTATGAAGGTGTGAGGATCCTTCTTGATAAAGGTCTCGCCGCCGACATATGGCGTAGTGCCCATGGTCACGTTTCCGTCCTCATCAACGATCTTCTCAAACCAGCCCTCGAAGGTATAGCCTGTGCGGGAAGGCTTAAAGAAGGTAGTATAGTTCGTAGCGGAAGCACGCAAATAGGAGTGATCGGTAATACGGCTGCCGCCGTTGGAATCGAAGTCAACAACAAACTTGTTTGTATCCTCAATCCATACTGCATAAATGGTCTTGTCAGAGGAAGGCATAAGAGGAGCTGCAACAGGAGTTACGCCGGTAACACCCTGAGCCACCTTAAATAGCTTCGTCCTGTCGTTGTCCTTGGACTCAGACCAGCCCTGGAAAATATAACCGGGCTTTGTAGGAATACCACGTCCGCTTACAGGCACAGCAGGAGATTTGAGCGTTCCGATATTCGCCTGATAAGGGATATCCTCTATGGTCTTGATATTACCCGCAGAACCGCCGTTCGGATCAAGACGAAGAGTATACGCGCCGATCTTCCACTGAGCCACAAGATAGTAGTTCTCTCTTGTCACCACGCCATCTTCAGTCTTAACAAGTTTCGCGAGCTGCTCGGATACCACTTCCACATTCGCCGCATTGTTGATGTATGTCTCATTCGCGGCATTTTCCGCGTTGTCGCTCTTGAGCAGCTTCCATCCGTTAAAGGAATAGCCCTCGCGGCTAGGAAGTACATTATGATCGTCTACCTTCTTCAGAATACTGGAGCCGGAAACGACTCTGTAGGGAGCCTGTGCGGGATCTGCCAGTCCGGGGGTGCTGAAGGTACCGCCGTTGGCAAGATATATCATGTTTGCATAATCCGTAGAATAAGAAGGTCTGATAATGATCTCGTTATCCTTGGGATCAGGGGTCGTACCGGGAGTCACAGGGTCGCCGCCGGGGGTCTCCCAACCGCTGAACTGCTGGTTTTCGGGATCCTCAGGGTCCGGCACCTCATCATCCGGAGGAAGTACGATAATAGGCTTCTCACCGATAACATAGTAGTCGTCGATGGGGTTGCCGTCGGGATCCTGAACCTGTACATGGGTAGGCTGGAACACAGCCTTATTACCGACATTGCCGCATTCGTCTCTGACCCATACGACCAGCGGCAGCGTATCGGTTATTTCATAATCAAAGGAGGTCGTATGCTGTGCAAAGGGCAGCTTCTCCCAGTCATCCTCTGTAGGCTCAGCATCTTTATCATTGGTCACCCAGTAAGCTGCGACACCGGAACCACGGTCGTCCTCGATAAAGGTGATACCATCTTCGTCTATACCCGAACCGGTATCGGTAAGAGTAATCGTCGCAATGTTTCTACCGGTATTCTCACCCTCAATATAAGGATGCATGTTGTCAAGGAAAGCGGTAACATAGGTTGAGAAATCCTTTGACTTATTACCGGCCTGATCCTCGACCTCAAGGGTAAAGGTGTATCTTCCCTGCTTGGAATCCTTGGTAAATACAAAGTCGGGAAGCTTTGAGGGATCGTCGACTGCTACCTTATTAAATCCTGTAACAACAGTATTGTCAGGGTCGGTAACCGTCAGCGTCCATTTTGCAAGACGGCCGTCTGCGCCGGACAAAGAGCCGATACGGGACTGGTCAAAAATATTGACGCTGACCGTATCCTGCTGCTTATCGGTATGCGTCTCGTTGTACTTGGCCGCATTGACAAGGTGCTGCAGGTGGATCGTCATCATCTGCTCATCGGCAGTAGACGCATCTTTAATATAGAAGTTCGCCAGAGGCAGATCGGAATCAACTTCAGCCTTCTGGAATTTCTTGCCCTCTTTGAAGTTCTGGGCAATAAACTGTGCCATCATCTCGGTATAGTTATCACCGGGAGCATAGAAGCCATTGGTGGAACCGAGACCCTGGTGAGTAATCTTGCCGTCACTGTCTTTGGTGGTATCCGTAACGATCCTACCGTCGTCGGTATTGGAGATGTAGAAGATCTCCTTCTCGTTCATACGGTTGATACCATCGGTGTAGTTTTCGTTTGGCTTGCCGTACTTCTCCTCCTCAGGGATCTGAGGGTCGTTCTTGTCGCCTGTCAGGTTGATGAAGTATTTGTAGTCCGCGCCTTCGTAATACTGCACATTCTTCAGCGCGTCAAAGGCACTTGCCTCATAGCTCATCTCAAGGTCTACAAACTTCATTATGGAAAGCGAACCACAGCCGTGTTGTACATAGTTGACCAAAGGACCAAAGCCGTTGAATCCAGTATCATCCAAATGTTGATCTCTCAGAAGGTCAGTAACAGCTCCAAGGTTGCCGCTCGCGTCATAGGCCTGATACTGAACCGTAACGCTGTCTTTATTCAGTTCAACCGTAAGACGAACCGTGTTTTTCGGGCCGAAGTTCATTGACGGCAAAGAAGTTACAGCAGAGCCGCTCATACTCGCATTGTTAACACCGACATTGATCTTCTGCAAAGTACAAGCATTGCTTCCGGCAGCAAACACAAGCGCGTAGCCCTGCACATTACCGCCGTTGATTCCAGCGTTGAGGAAGAAACCGTAGCTTCCCAGTGTATGGGTATCAATAACCGCGGGATTGATATCAAAGCTGAAGTTTCTTCTTGCATTGCTTGCCGCAGGATATATCATGTAGTCGGAAAGCGCATTGGTCCCGTATCCTGCAAACACCATGCTCGCTTTTCCTTCGTCATCTACATAAGAGTAAATATGCTTGTCGAAGTTTTTACATTGGTTGCCAGTAGTATTGGTGTTATTCTTAAAATAACTCTCAATCGTACCGGTACCATTTGTATGCGAGTTATCCGCCTGCCGAAAAGGCTGCTTCAGCTTCTGGTCGGCAGCCAGACCAAGCGCATTGTATGTACCCTGATCGCGGTAGTGGTCATACACATACCAGCCGCTGGTATCGGTAGTATCGATTGCAACTGCCGTAGTGGTAATACGGAAGTCGCTGGGGCTGAGCCCTTGCTCTACCAGCTTGTCCGCTAACTCCTGCTTAAATTCAAGGAAAGTTCCCGGATAGTCGCTGGGCACCGACACCGCGATGTCAATCTTTGGGGTAGGGTTTGCACCTACGTCAATGCTGGCTGCACGTACCGACGGAGCGTAGTTCACGCCCAACCCCAGTATCATAGCGAGACATAGAAGTATGCTCATCGCTTTTTTAGTCCACTTTCGTTTTCGCATGTCCATCCTCTCTTTCTATCATGTTCTTTATGAGACGCAAAAGCACGCCTGTCCATGCAAAACTTGCCTGTCCAAGCGCTAAAATTGTGCAGTTGATTTTTATATACCACTTTCCAACAAAATCGTCAATACTATTTCTTATATTTTTTGAATATATAATCTTTAACAGTTGATTTTGGTATAATTTTGTATACACTTTTCTACCCCCCCCCCGTAATTTTCAGTTTTTTCTACCTTTTTCGTCTTTCGATACAGACAGTTCAATTAGTCGAAAATCCTTACCATGAACGACAACGAAAAAAATGAAAAAATCCCTTGCATTTCAAGAGCAGATATGCTATTCTTATAAAGGTCGCTCTCCCGAAGGGAGAATGTTACGGCTCCGTGGTCAAGCGGTTAAGACATCGCCCTTTCACGGCGGTAACACGGGTTCGATTCCCGTCGGAGTCATTCGTGCTAACGCCGAGAGGCTGTGCATATAATAGAATATGGCGACTTAGCCAAGCGGTAAGGCAAAGGTCTGCAACACCTCTATCGCCGGTTCGATTCCGGCAGTCGCCTTGAAAACCCTGAGAACAAATCTCAGGGTTATTTTTTTATTTTTATAAAGCCAAAAAACTTTTCAAAAGATATTGCCGATCGCTGATACGCTTGCATATATTCTTAACCAAGCGCTCTTTAATAGAAAACAAAGCTTCCTAATTAAAAACAAAATATTTCGTAGAGGAAGTTCCACTAGCGGAGCGCTTTATTATTCTATAGGAAATTCCGTTGGAATTTCCTATAGAATAATAAAAGTCCCTAGATGTATCATCTAAGGACTTTCGCTCCCCCTGTTGGACTCGAACCAACGACACTGCGGTTAACAGCCGCATGCTCTACCGACTGAGCTAAGGAGGATTACTTTGTTTGATCGGCGCCTTCGCTATCTCTCCGGCTTTCCCTTTAGATAACAAAGAAACGGGCAGTCTCCACTACCCGCTCGATTACACCTTCAAAACTGCATACCGAAAATTCTTTACATCAAATTCCTTTGCTTGAGGTCAAGCCTTCGACCGATTAGTGACAGTCAGCTACATACATTACTGTACTTCCACCTCTGCCCTATCTACCTCGTCGTCTTCAAGGGGTCTTATTTCTTTTCAGAAGGGATATCTCATCTTGAGGGGGGCTTCACGCTTAGATGCCTTCAGCGTTTATCCCTTCCAGACTTGGCTACCCAGCTCTGGGTTTGATACCCAACTGGTACACCAGCGGTCTGTCCATCCCGGTCCTCTCGTACTAAGGACAGCTCCTCTCAAATATCCTACGCCCGCGCCGGATAGGGACCGAACTGTCTCACGACGTTCTGAACCCAGCTCGCGTACCGCTTTAATGGGCGAACAGCCCAACCCTTGGAACCTGCTACAGCTCCAGGATGCGATGAGCCGACATCGAGGTGCCAAACCACTCCGTCGATGTGAACTCTTGGGAGTGATAAGCCTGTTATCCCCAGGGTAGCTTTTATCCGTTGAGCGATGGCAATCCCACTTTCTACCACCGGATCACTAAGTCCTACTTTCGTACCTGCTCCACCCGTCGGTGTCGCAGTCAAGCCCTCTTCTGCCTTTGCACTCTTCGGATGGTTTCCAACCATCCTGAGAGGACCTTTGAGCGCCTCCGATACTCTTTCGGAGGCGACCGCCCCAGTCAAACTCCCCGTCAGACATTGTCCCTCCGCCGGGTCACGGCGGCAGGTTAGAAATCCAGTACTACAAGGGTGGTATCCCAACAGCGGCTCCTTGGCAACTGGCGTCACCAATTCTTAGCCTCCCACCTATCCTGTACAGATAGTACCGAATCCCAGTATCAAACTAGAGTAAAGCTCCATGGGGTCTTTCCGTCCTGGCGCAGGTAACCAGCATCTTCACTGGTACTTCAATTTCACCGGGTGCATTGTTGAGACAGTGCCCAAATCATTACGCCTTTCGTGCGGGTCGGAACTTACCCGACAAGGAATTTCGCTACCTTAGGACCGTTATAGTTACGGCCGCCGTTTACTGGGGCTTAAGTTCAGACCTTCGCGTTTCCGCTAAGCCCTCCCCTTAACCTTCCAGCACCGGGCAGGCGTCAGCACATATACCTCACCTTTCGGTTTTGCATATACCTGTGTTTTTGCTAAACAGTTGCTTGGGCCAATTCTCTGCGGCCAGGTCTCCCTGGCACCCCTTCTCCCGAAGTTACGGGGTCATTTTGCCGAGTTCCTTAACAATGCTTCTCCCGTCGGCCTTAGGATTCTCTCCTCATCCACCTGTGTCGGTTTACGGTACGGGTACAATACAAACAATAGCGGCTTTTCTTGGCAGCTGGAATCAGTGACTTCACTACTTTTGTTCGCTTCGCATCACGTATTCGGATTGTACGCCGGCTTTTCCTTACGTACTCCTACCTCGCTTGCACCGGTTTTCTCATTCCCGGCTTCACCTATCCCTCTGCGTCCCCACAGTTCTGTTATATTGCAGTACAGGAATCTCAACCTGTTGTCCATCGACTACGCCTTGCGGCCTCGCCTTAGGTCCCGACTTCCCCAGAGCAGATCAGCTTTACTCTGGAAACCTTGGATATTCGGCCGGAAGGATTCCCACCTTCCTCTCGCTACTCATTCCGGCATTCTCTCTTCTTAACTCTCCACAGCTCCTTCCGGTACTGCTTCACCAATTTAAGAATGCTCCTCTACCAATCTATTTAGATTCCATGGCTTCGGTGACGTGTTTTAGCCCCGGACATTTTCGGCGCAGGGCCTCTCGACTAGTGAGCTATTACGCACTCTTTTAATGTATGGCTGCTTCTGAGCCAACATCCTAGCTGTTTTCGAAACCCCACATCCTTTTCCACTTAACACGTACTTTGGGACCTTAGCCGGTGGTCTGGGCTCTTTCCCTTTTGACTACCCAACTTATCTCGTGCAGTCTGACTCCCGATCAGCATCTGGCTGGCATTCGGAGTTTGATATTCTTTGGTAAGCTTTGACGCCCCCGCGGAAATTCAGTGCTCTACCTCCAGCAGACTTAATCGAGGCTAGCCCTAAAGCTATTTCGAGGAGAACCAGCTATCTCCGGGTTCGATTGGAATTTCTCCCCTATCCACACCTCATCCCCACCCTTTTCAACGGATGTGGGTTCGGTCCTCCACAGGATTTTACTCCCGCTTCAACCTGGACATGGATAGATCACCCGGTTTCGGGTCTATTTCCACTGACTTGCGCCCTATTCAGACTTGGTTTCCCTTCGGCTCCATTCCTTAAGAACTTAACCTTGCCAGTAAAAATAACTCGCCGGACCGT